>JAAHHL010001150.1 GCA_010672185.1 Caldora sp. SIO3E6
GCAGAAGGCAGGAGGCAGAAGGCAGAAGGCAGAAGGCAGAAGGCAGAAGGCAGAAGGCAGAAGGCAGAAGGCAGAAGGCAGGAGGCAGAAGGCAGAAGGCAGGAGGCAGAAGGCAGGAGGATCAAAGGGAAGCTGACTTATTTCTCATCTTCTTTTCGGGATTAGTGTTCTTCTAACACTCATTATTCATTATCAATTATCAATTATCAATTATCAATTATCAATTATCAATTATCAATTATCAATTATCAATTATCAATTATCAATTATCAATTATCAATTATCAATTATCAATTATTCATTATCAATTATCAATTATCAATTATCAATTATCAATTATTCATTACTCAGCGCTACTATATGCACTTTCCCTTTCTGCTTCACTTGTAGGGCACTACAGGACTGTAAAATTGTTACATATTTAACTTTTAACTGTAACCAGGCGATGGTTTCATTAATCGTTTGACCATACTGCCTTTTAAATTCACCTCCTACCCTACTTATATCAATGTAGCTTCCTGGAGATTCAGCTGTTAAAGATTGCACAATCTTAACGATTGACTGTTCTAAATCTGCCCTAGAGTTAATTGGAGATGAAGCGGTATCTTGAACTGTTACTGCCGTTGGATGAGACGAGGAATTGGCTGCTGCTTCAGGCAATGGTAGTTGATTAAAAAGGGTTATATAGATTTCCGATTCCTCTAGGGGTTGATGAGTCACAAACTGTGCTGGGTACTCAAGGAAAATATCTCTGGCTCTTTTTCCTGGTAAATGACCAGTTACCACTTGAGTTATCGTTAGATTATGCTTGTTTTTGTATAACTGAGAGAGTCTTGAGAGTTTTATCCAGTAATTTTGATGATTTTTTTGCTCATTAGTAATAATCTCTTGTAGTTGAGTGATAAACTCTTCCAGAGCAGGAATTTTTGCTTGAGGGATGAGGGCATGAGTTTTAAAGTCACCATTCTGATTATTGAACACCCTGAGCTGATGACCTTGCTTGCAGACAGAATATACAGTTAAGCCATGAGTTTGAAGAGTATTGCACAAATGAGTTAATACTTTGTCAGAAGAACAGACGAAAACTTCTCTAGCAGTAGGATAATGAATAAAAATGGAGGAACCAACCGTTGCCATTTTGACATCAGCACTATCTTTGCCAGCGGGTACATGAATGAGTTCGTAGCCTCGTCTGTGCAATTCCACATCCTGCTTACCCATAGTGCGCCAGTTAGCAAAGGCAATTTTTATTTGCAGGGGATAGCTACAAACTTCTGCCAGCAATTGTTCAGTTTCGGCATCAAGTTGTAAGTTTTCGGCATCCAGCAATAAAATAGCGATGCCTTCATCTTTCTTTAATACGGGGTCAATTTCGACCGCCTCGACCGGCATTATTGGTAATGGTGGTTTAAAATTCCCATCATTACCGGTAAAAACTTTCTGCTCTCTGCCTGCTGCCTTCTGCTTTATTTTCAGGCTAGTTGCGGAATTACTATCTGCTACTAAGTCTTGAGTCGAGGCACGAATTTGTGCCATTAAGTTACCAAAATTTGGTGACTGGAAATAGTCAGGAGTTAGCAGAACTTGCAGAAACTTTTGTACATTACGCAACAGTACTTGTTGATTTTTCGTCTGATTGAGCCTTTCTTTAAGTTTCCCTAAAACAGTAGCCTGATGACGAGGAGCCTGCCAGAGAACTTTCCTGTACTGTTCTTTGAGTAACTCAGGCTGCTGCTCTTGGATTTCAAGGATAGTTTGGTAGATATGGAGGCAGATACTATGAATAACTGTAGAATTGCCTGTCTGTGTTACGCTGTCGTTATCTGGCATAATGATTATGATCTATCTTGAAGCAAGTTGACCCCTGAGGTGAAAGGTGGTATTCCTTAATGTGAGAATTCCCCTTATCTTCCCTCCAGAATCCCTTTCACCAATTTTTGAATCAATTTGAAATCCCGCTTTCCAGAGGTGAGTCGGCAACAAGCAGATTGCCCACTGTGCTTAATTCACTAATACATTTGCTCTAATCAACTGTATTATATATAATAACTTACCATTTCTATAGAATAAGATATGCCAATGCAAGAATCAGTGCAATTGGAACTATGCAAAAAAAGATTACATAGCAACAGCATCAATCTATGCAGAATCTCCAGAAGAGTATAAGAAATTATTTTTAGAAAAAATCTACAAACCAAGGAAAATAAAATTAATTACTGCTCAAGATGCATCCAGGCTTCAGGGTTTTCCCAAATGGTTCAAACTACACGAAAATGAAGATGTTGCTAAAAGGCAATTTGGCAATGCTGTTTCTATATCTGTTGTGTATCACATTGCTAAAAATTTAATAAACACTGTCAATTGGTGCAAAGCAATAACTTATGAACTATGATAATATCATTTTTTCTCGTCATGCTATCCAACAGATGTTTTTTCGCCGGATTAGCAAGCGTGACGTACAAACTGTTGTTACTTATGGGGAAGTAATAGAACAAAATCCTGATGATACACCATTTCCTAGTTATCTATTACTTGATTTTGTAGAAGGCCGACCAATTCACGTCGTATTCTCTTATGATGAATCTACAGATACTGGATATGTGGTAACGGCTTATATCCCTGATCCTAAGCTTTGGACTCATGATTTTAGAAATCGGAGATAGAACAATGAGATGTGTAATATGCAAGCATGGAGAAACACAACTTGGTTTAGTCACTGTAACTCTAGAACGAGACGAGAGTATTGTGATTATTAAGCGGGTTCCAGCAAATGTTTGA
>JAAHHL010001151.1 GCA_010672185.1 Caldora sp. SIO3E6
TGTCTTTCAATTTAAGTAAAATAGTACCGTAACACACCTAAAAATGTAGGTTGGGTGAAACGGAGTGAAACCCAACGCAGCACACTCCCCAGTGTTGGGTTACGCTATCGCTACACCCAACCTACTTACTCCACTAAAGTTTTACTCCAAAAACCGTTCTTGTACCCATAAGATACAACTAACTTGAATTCCCAATTCCCAATTCCCAATTCCCAATTCTAAATTCTAAATTCTAAATTCTAAATTCTCCATGTCCCTAGAATCCACCGTTGGCGAAGCTGCCATTGAGCAAAACCTGGAGCAATTTCTCCTGGTACTATCTGTTTCCTTAAGTGTGGCAACATTGTCACGGATTTTTCCTTGGTTCCGCAAAATTCCCTACACCTTGCTACTGGTGATTGTTGGTTTAGGTTTAGCCTTTGTGGATGTTCGCTTAGTGAATTTGTCACCAGAGTTGATTCTAGAGATTTTTCTGCCTCCTTTACTATTTGAAGCTGCCTGGAATATTCGTTGGCGGGACTTTAAGCGGGATTTATTTCCAGTAAATCTGTTTGCTATTGTTGGCGTGGTGATTTCGGTAATTGGTATTGCCTATGCCATCAATCTGCTCACAGGATTGCCGCTGACTACTGCTTTATTGATTGGTGCTAGTCTTTCTGCCACTGATCCGGTTTCGGTAATTGCCCTCTTCCGGGAATTGGGTGCGGATAAACGGTTGAAAATCTTAATGGAAGGGGAAAGTTTATTTAATGATGGTGTAGCAGTTGTTGCTTTTAGTTTATTGGTAGGGTTGCCTCTAGGAACAGAAGAATTTGCTATTTCAACTACTTTTGCTCGTTTCTGCGCTTTTGTCGGCATTGGGGTTGGTATCGGTTGCTTGGTAGGTTTTGGCATTTCTTTCCTCACCCAGCGCTTTGATTTACCCCTAGTGGAGCAATCTTTCACCCTGGTTTCCGCTTATGGAACCTATCTGATGACGGAAAATTTGGGAGGTTCGGGAGTAATTGGAGTAGTTACCGTTGGCTTAATTTTGGGGAATTTTGGCTCCAGAATTGGCATGAACCCTCGCACTAGGCTAATTGTCTCGGAGTTTTGGGACTTTCTGGCATTTTTTGTCAACTCGATTGTGTTCCTACTTATTGGTGATCAAATCAGCTTTAGCCGCTTGGGGAATAATACCGACTTGATTATCGTTACGATTGGGGCAGTACTCCTAACCCGAGCAGTCGCGGTTTATGGTTTAGGTACTCTGAGCAATTGGTTGGCAAAATCTGACATCAGCTGGCAGAAACTAACGGTGCTTTGGTGGGGAGGTTTGAGAGGTTCTGTTTCCATTGCTCTAGCCCTGAGTGTACCAGTAGTTTTGGAAGGACGCCAAGAGATTATAGATGCAGTTTTTGGTGTGGTGTTGTTTACTCTCCTTGCCCAAGGTTTGACTACCCAGCTGTTTTTAGAGAAGCTAGATTTAATCGGAGACCAACCCCTGCGCCAGCAATATTCTGAGGCTCTGGCTCGTCGCGTAGCTCTCAATCGGGTGAAAACCTATTTATTAGAAGCGTCAAACAGTAACGAAATTGACCCCGAGTTTGGACGCTACCAGAGAGAATTAGTTGATGGACAACTCCGAGATATCCAAGAAGAAATTGAGCAATTACTCAATCAATTTCCTCAGCTACAAGCTCTGGATATGGAGCAAGTACAGGAAAAAATGTTAGATATCGAGGCAGATACCTATGCTGAGTTTATCCGCTCTGGACGTTTGAATGAAAATCTTTCTCCCCTGTTACAGGGAGCTTTGATTGGAGCAGATGAAAAGTTTATTGAAGGGCAGCGGGGATAATGAATAATGAATAATGGATAATTGATAATTGATAATGGATAATGGATAATGGATAATTGATAATTGATAATTGATAATGGATAATGGATAATGGATAATTGATAATTGATAATTGATAATTGATAATGGATAATTGATAATGGATAATTGATAATGGATAATTGATAATTGATAATTGATAATTGATAATTGATAATTGATAATTGATAATTGATAATTGATAATTGATAATTGATAATTGATAATTGATAATTGTTTGTCAAAAAACAAATAACCAATGACAAATGACCAATAACAAATAACAAACAACAAACGACAAACGACAAACAACAAACAACAAACAACACAACCTTACCCAAAACTATTTTTAAGAAAAACTAACCCACTGTATAACTGAAATGCTGGGTCCCAAGGTGTTGCTTCCCAGCGGGACAAATTGATGTGGGATGGCAGATGTCCTAACATATCTGGGTAGTCGATGGCAGTATTAGCAAAAGTAGTAAAATCAGACCAAATGGGAAGCTCCGGTAATTTAAAGTTAAGGAACTCTAGTAAGCTGTTCCATTTGCTTCTAGTGGTTCCTTGCTTGAGAGCAGTTTCTGGTAAACCCTTAGGCTGGGAGTTAGAATGTAGTGAGTCAAGAGCAATTCCCTGCTGAAATTGATAGTGGCGATCGCATAAGCGAATAATACAATTTCTAGAGGACAAATGTAAGTCACAAAACTGGGCATAGTCCAGGGTTTTAGTTTTCCGCTGTAATTTGCGACGCACATCCATATCAACAACTTCTTCAAACAGTGGCAGTAATCCCTCCACTCTTTGAGAAACTTCAGACCAATTGAAAGTTAGGGAACCCAACTGTTCTTGAGAGTTACGACAAACAACAGTAGCTCCTTCGTAGCTAATTTCCGAAAAATAATTAAGACTAAAAACATT
>JAAHHL010001152.1 GCA_010672185.1 Caldora sp. SIO3E6
TCTTGAGCGTTGTATCCAAAAATTATCAGTTCTCTCTTCTTCCCCAGCTCCCTAGCTCCTCCGCTCCTCCGCTCCTCCGCTCCTCCGCTCCTCCGCTCCCCACCCTTTTTTTCGCTCACCCGCTTGTAACCCCTCTCACTGTGGCATCAGAAATCTTACTGGTGCAGTCATCCCCAACTGAGCTTCAAAATAACCTACAAATCCAAGCCGACAGGTTACTCCAACAAGGAATGGAACAATATAAAGCTGGTCAATTGACTACAGCTATTGAATCCTGGCAACAAGCTTTAAACCTCTATCAGCAACTCCAAGATCAACCAAAGGAAGCCTTAGTAACAGACTTTCTCGGACTAGTTCACCAAAAACTCGGTAATTATCACCAAGCAATTGCTTACTATCAACAACTCCTAACTCTGGCTCGTACAATTAAGAATCGTGAGTATGAAGCCAATGCTTTAGGTAATTTGGGTAATAGTTATAGGGTTTTAGGAAAATACTCTCAGTCTCTGGAGTATCATCAGCAATCCTTAGCTATTCGCCTTGAACTTCAAGATCGAAAAGGAGAGGGACAGGTATTAGCTAATATTGGTAATGTCGAGGCAATTTTAGGTAATGACCAACAAGCGATTGAACTACACTTAGAGAGTTTAGCGATCGCTCAATCAGTAGGCAATGTTCGAGGAGCAGCTATCTCCCTCAACAGCTTAGGAGTTCTCTATGCTAATCGGGAAGAGTATCAGCAAGCTACTCAATACTATCAGCAATACTTGGCCATTGTCAGAAGCATCGACAATCGAGCCTCAGAAGGCAAGGCTCTCAATAATCTTGGCTCTATCCATCACATCCAAGGGGAAGAGGAAACAGCCTGGAGTTATTACCAAGAAAGTTTAGCTTTGGCTCAAACTATTAATGACTCCAGATTAGCTGCTGCTGCTTTAGGAGGATTGGGATTAGTCTCTGCCAATCAGGGGGATTACCCCCAAGCAATTGACTATCAAGAACAAAGCTGGGCGATCGCACGAGAAATCGGTGATGTTAGGATTGAGGGAATCGCTCTGCAAAACCTAGGATATACCTTCTGGTTATCTGGCAATCTCCCTAAAGCTGAGGAAAAATTAAGAGCGGCACTGGAAATAGTGGAATCTCTACGGCTCAACCTAGAGGATGCCGATAAAGTATCGATTTTTGATAATCATTGGCAAGTTCTCACCTACAAACTGCTGCAACAAATTCTGATTGCTCAAAATCAGCCGGAAGCAGCTTTGGCAGTTGCGGAGAGGGGTAGAACTCGTGCTTTTGTGGAATTATTAGCTCAGGGGTTATCTTTAGAATCCTTAGCTAAGCTGCGTACCGAATCCCAACAAGTAAACATTGCACCACCAACGATCTCCCAAATTCGTCAAATAGCCCAAGCGCAAAACGCCACACTAGTGCAATATACCATTATTCCTGATGAGCAGTTCATTGCTCAAGGCAAGTTAAAAGGAGCAGATTTAGAACTATTTATTTGGGTAATCCAGCCTTCAGGAAATGTCGCCTTTCGTCGAGTAGAGTTAAAATCCCTAGATAAGTCCCTTAAAGACTTAGTCAATACTAGCCGTCAAGCTATTGGTGTCAGAAGCCGTGCTACGATTCAAACCGAATTAACAACTGAGGTTAATCAAACTGAACGATTACAGCAACTGCATCAACTTCTTATTGAACCAATTGCTGACTTGTTGCCTAAGGAGCCAGAATCTAGGGTAATTTTTGTACCTCACCAAGAACTATTCCTGGTTCCCTTTCCTGCACTACAAGATACCTCTGGGAAGTACCTAATTGAGAAACATACAATTGTCACGGCTCCAGCAATTCAGATACTGGATTTAACCCGCCAACAACGACAAAAGCTGGAGGCACAGTACGGTAAATCTATTCTAGGGGAAGGGGTTTTAGTAGTAGGTAATCCTACCATGCCCGTGCTCAGGGATGGGGAGCAGGTTGAACAACTAGTACCATTACTCGGTGCAGAAAGGGAAGCTTTAGCGATCGCGACTCTATTTAATACTAAGGCCCTGATTGGTGACGAAGCAACCAAAGTAGAGATTGTTGAAAAAATGCCTCAAGCGCGGTTGATTCATCTAGCAACCCACGGGTTACTCGATGATATTAAAGATTTAGGCATACCAGGAGCGATCGCGCTAGCCCCTTCCATCGAAGATGAAGGCTTTCTCACGGCGAGGGAAATCTTGGATTTAAAGCTGAAAGCAGAGTTAGTGGTTTTGAGTGCCTGTGACACTGGACGGGGTAATATTACCGGAGATGGGGTAATTGGCTTATCTCGTTCCTTGATTGCTGCGGGAGTGCCAAGTGTGATCGTTTCTTTATGGGCAGTGCCTGATGCTCCTACAGCTCTCCTAATGACAGAATTTTATCGCAATTTACAACAAAATCCAGATAAAGCCCAAGCCTTGCGCCGCGCTATGTTAAAAACTATGGAACAACATCCAGATCCTAGAACTTGGGCAGCTTTTACTCTGATTGGGGAAGCGGAATAAGGAATTTAGAATTTAGAATTTAGAATTTAGAATTTAGAATTGGGAATTGGGAATGGATAATTGGGAATTGGATAAAATTACACGTCGAAAAATCAGGTGAGCAAACAAGTCAGCTTCCCTTGGTTCTTTCTGCCTCCTGCCTCCTGCCTCCTGCCTCCTGCCTCCTGCCTCCTGCCTCCTGCCTCCTGCCTCCTGCCTCCTGCCTCCTGCCTTCTGCCTCCTGCCTTCTGCCTCCTGC
>JAAHHL010001153.1 GCA_010672185.1 Caldora sp. SIO3E6
TATTAAATTTTCACCCCACGGTTCTACCGTCGAGTTAACGGCAGAATTGATTAATAGTCAATCACCGGCAATAGATCATTTACAACAGATAACTGAGAACGAACAACTAACCGTATTATTTCAAGTTCGTGACCAAGGGCGAGGTATCCCAGCTGACCAAATTGAAACTATCTTTGGACGCTTTCAACAAGTTGATGCTTCGGACTCCCGCAAAAAAGGAGGCACTGGTTTAGGTCTAGCTGTCTGCCGCAGTATTGTACAGCATCATGAAGGCCAGATTTGGGCTCAAAGCACTTTAGGGAAAGGTAGTACCTTCTACTTCACTTTGCCCGTATTCCAGGAAGAGCAAATGATTCTTACCCCTGAATCCAGCGCTCCTTTAGTACTATTGTGTGATGATGACCCCTCCGTTCGGACTGTGGTTAAAGCTAAACTAGAACAGCAAGGCTACCAAGCAATGACCGTCGGTTCTGGTGAGGAAACAGTGAAACAAGCGGCGCAACAGCTACCTGATGCAATTCTCCTCAATTTGATGATGCCTGGGATGAATGGCTGGGAAACCCTAGCGGCTCTCAAAGAGCAGGTAAATACCCAAGATATTCCAGTGATTATACTCAGCGGTTTATTCCCCAATGCCAAAGAAGCGAACTATTCCCAGGTAAGTGATTGGATTCTTAAACCTCCAGATGAAAAGTTATTGCTGCAAGCCCTCGAACAAGCTTTAACTGAGCAAAATAGAAATATCAGGGTTTTGATTATAGAAGATGACATAGATCTGGCCAAAGTTCTGATTGCGGTCTTTGAACGCTATGGCATTGAGATCTATCATGCTCAAACGGGAAGGGAAGCGATTCAATTAAGCCAGCGCCTGCTTCCTGATTTATTGGTATTGGACTTAGTGTTGCCAGAATATGATGGTTTTGCTGTAGTAGACTGGCTGCGAAAGCATAATCGTTTGTATCAAGTTCCCCTAGTGGTTTACACTTCCCAGGACTTAGGCAACTCTGAACGAGAAAGGTTGAAGTTAGGACAGACTCTGTTTTTGACCAAAAGTCGTATTACACCAGAGGAATTCGAGCAGCGAGTGATTAACTTACTCAATCGAATTATTCTACATAGGAAGAGAGACCCCAACCGTGACAGTTAAACACATTCTAATTATTGATGATGAAGAAGATATCCAAGAGGTTGCTCAACTCGCTCTCGAATTAGTAGGCGGTTGGCAGGTATCAACTGCCAATTCAGCTACTGAAGGATTGCTCTTAGCCGAAGCTCAACAACCGGATGCCATTCTCCTCGATGTGATGATGCCCGATATAGACGGCATTGCTACCTTTGAAAAGCTACAAGCGAACCCAGCAACCAAGCAAATCCCTGTAATTTTGCTAACAGCTAAGGTACAATCCCATGATCAGCGTCGATTTGCTCAACTAGGTGTGATAGGAGTAATTGCGAAGCCTTTCAAATCTATGCATCTGGCTAACCAAGTTTCAGAGCTTTTGGGTTGGACGTGTTAGGTGTTAGGTGTTAGGTGTTAGGTGTTAGGTCGTAGGTGGTAGGTGTTAGGTGGTAGATGGTAGGTGGCAAGTTAAAGTGTCGTGCAGAATGTGGGTTCTAAACTCCTATTCTCCTGACTCCTGGCTCGGAGACTCAGAGACTCCTAGTCCCCTAAGTACTTATTCAGCAAGCCCTAACTTAAGCATCTTCTGTGCCCGTTCCTTCTCCTGTTCGATTCTGCTGGAATTGTCTGATTGCACCAAGAGCAAGATGACTCTTTTGACGTTTTTCCTCCTGAAGTCTCTCGGCGATCCAGACCTTGATCAGGGACTGCCGGGTGACCCCAACCAAACTCGCAAGTTCATCGATAGCCTCAACGATAGCGGTTGGGAAATCGACATTCACTCTCTTGTGCTTCTCATTAAAACGACGCGCCTGACTCAAATCGAGATCGTCAACAATGTCCTCATTACCTTCATCAAACTTCTTTTCAAAATCACTTACCTTCATAAAGAGCTATCTCCTTATCTCGTGATCTCCGTGCCGAGATGATCCTGATACGATCGCCTCGGTAGGTGATGACAACAGACCAAAACTTGCCATTTAGCTTTCCGATAACAACATATCGAAGTTCATCTATTGTCTTGGCTGGAACTTCCAGCAACCGCTCATCTTCCCAAAGAGCCTGAATCTCCTCGAAGTCGATGCCATGTTTCTCCTTGTTTGTGCTGCTCTTTGCAGAGTCAAACTCGAATTTCATGCTATATATTTATTATACCTTTTTTATCCTCTATACATCCATATCATTTGCAGCGCCAAAAATATATAAAAGGGAAACAGTGTTGACGCTCCCCATAGATAACATTCTGAACGAATGTTCAAGAAATAAAATTCTGATTATTTGAGCGTCCCAGATTAATCTCTTGTTTAATACCTGGGTTGTAACCAACTATTAACTTCCCTATTTTCTGCTCAATACAGTGATTAATTATCAATCTAGTTGCCTTGTTCAAATAATCTCTAACACAGTTATTACGCCATTGATATAGCCTTGCTTGTCTGCTTGTTAAACACTTAATTCCTTGTTTTTCCTTTAGAGAAGTCAGATAAGCGTTCTGTTTATTGAACCACCTATTAATGCTTTTCAGTCGTTTTCCATCAATCAAAAATTGATGCCCTTCCGTGTCAATACAAGCGCAGAGATTATCCACTCCCAAGTCCAGAGCAATTGCCTTATTACTATCAACAGATGTTTCTACTTTTTCCTCATAATAA
>JAAHHL010001154.1 GCA_010672185.1 Caldora sp. SIO3E6
GAAACACTACCTCCTACCTCCTTCCAATGAACCTTGGTGCCTTCTTTCCTTCTACCTTCTTTCCTCCTTTCTCCTCCCTCGCCTCCTGCCTCCTGCCTCCTGCCTCCTGCCTCGTGTTTCTTGAAAGTAATGAGGGTTTGCTGAATAATCTTTCTTTCCCAAACTTTAATTTTGTGCTATTATTTTAGATAATGGAATAGGTGTGCGCCTATAGAGTCTTGTTAGTTACAACATGCGATCGCGCAAGCTGGTATCGTAAGCAATTGCAACCAAAGCCTACTGATTCGGCAGGATAAAAACGGTAGGTTGGGTGGATAATACCCGGATTTGTTTTGGATTTAAGCAAAATTTGGTGAACTGCATTGCAGAGATTACCCTGTAGGGGCGGGTTTAGCTAGTTAATTACCCCGATAACAGATAACTTCTCGCTACAAAACCCGCCCTCCGTGTCTTCCCCATAATTAGTAACCCACATTCCGGAAATTATCGATTTTATCTAGTAAAACTGATATAGTGTTTTTTCGATTCTGGAGTAAAGGAATGTCGAGCGATCGCCTGCGCCAAGTCAAACGAAGTTTGGATCGTTTGCGCAAACAATTGGCAGGAGCAGAAGACACATTAACTAGCATTGCTAAAGAAGAACAAGCTCGGATTAAGATAAAGATTGCCGATTTAAAGGCAGAGATGCAGCCATTTAAGGAAGAATATTGGCAGATTTTGGCGTCTGAATCAGAGGCGCTTGACATCCCCGAACCTGCACCAGAAGTTGTTGTGGCTGAAATTGTCGAAAAGGTGGGACAATTGCAAACTAGTCAGCAATATCCTGATAAGGTGCTGGAATGGTTACAGAAAATTTATGCCCAAGTGAGTCAGCCGGAAACAACTGCAGCAGCTCAATTAAAAGGAGCGCTTTCTCTAGTACCGCCATTTGTAAATCTTTCCTACGAGGTAGAGTTGGACACAGATAGGTTTTTGCGAACCAATTTTCCGACGTTTACTAAGTGGGCTGAGAACCTGGCAAAAAAGTCCTAGCCCATAATTACCTACCAGGTAAAGGGATACCTTTACCGTTAAACACACCCAAGGCTAAACGAGGAGTATCCCAGACAAAACTGTTACAAATTGTGAGAACAGAAGTACAGGAAAGGCTGGCACAGTCTTTGCACAATAATAAAGTGTGGCTGATTCTGGGAATAGAGCAACAGGATTATCGTGTAGAGCGTCCTTTTTCTGCAACAGTGGTACAGCCATCCCAGTCAGCAACACCACCTGTGCGAACTCGCATTGTAGAGGTATTTAACGACTCAAAACTTAACAGTCAATTGCTAATTTTAGGTGAACCAGGTGCCGGTAAGACAACAATGATGCTGGAGTTGGCAGATGATTTACTCCGACGAGCAATAGCAAATAAAACCAAGCCAATCCCAGTGTTACTGAGTTTGTCCTCTTGGAAAAATCCCGAACAATCGATTTTTGAGTGGTTGTTGGGGGAGTTGAGGGAGAAATACGGCATTCGTAAGAATCTGGCACGGCAATGGCTAAAGAAAAATCAACTACTGCCCTTACTAGATGGGTTGGATGAGGTAGCACCCCAGCATCAACAAGCTTGTGTTGTAAAGCTTAATGAATGGTTGATAACAAAAGAAGAATTGGGGCAGCGCCCTTGCGGTGTGCTGATTTGCTGTCGGCGGGAAGAGTTTGAGCAAGGAGTGCGACAGCCGTTGAGGCTGTATGGGGCGATTTATGTGCAACCCTTAACCGTTGAGCAAATTGAAGACTATTTTACTCAGTTTGACTTGCAGAATGTCTGGCAAACAATACAGCAGGATAAGGCTTTGCAGGAGATACTGACGAAGCCTCTGTTTTTGTCGATGTTTGGCTTGGTGCAGACACAGGGTAAGTTTTCTCTCTCAAATTGGCAGTTAAGCACTACATCGGAAGACAAAATTGAGTATTTGCTCGATACTTATTGGGAAGCAGCAATGGATCGTCCACTGATTATCAATCCCCATGAGAAGGAGCAAGGTATTTATAGTAAAACCTATGGTCAAAAGCCAGTACCAAAGCGCCCAGCAGTTAGGCGAGCACTTGTCTTTGCCGCCAAAATGCTCAGCCGTGAATCTAGCACAGAGCTATTGATTGAAAAGATGCAGCCAACAGCGTTGATTACTCGACGGCAAAAATGGGCATATCGATTGATTTTCGGGCTGATTTTTGGGCTGATTGCCGGGTTGATTTTTGGGCTGATTGTCGGGCTGATTAGAGGGCTGATTGTCGGGATTGTCGGAATTGTCGGGCTGATTGTCGGGCTAACTTTCGGGCTGATTAGAGGGCTAGAAACAATTGAACCCGTAGAAAAAATTGCAATTTCGATGCCCCACGAAGTGCGATGGGAAATTGTGAGATCGCTTCACCAAAGGATGATTTTTGGGCTGATAGTCGGGCTGATAGTCGGGCTGATAGTTGGGCTGATTAGAGGGCTGATGGTCGGGCTAACTTTCGGGCTGATGGTCGGGCTGATAGTCGGGCTAATTTTCGGGCTGATAGACGGGCTGATTAGAGGGCTAAAAGCAGATATCCAAACTCGCATTAAACCCAATCAGGGCATAAAAAACTCAAAAAATATAATTATTATCAGCGGGATTGCCCTTGTAATAGCTTGTCTCTTGGCTAATGTCATTGATACTGAAGTATTTCCTCTAATCATCAGAGGTTTCTTAGCTACCTTAATTTGGTCAAGTTTTGCCATCGCTGGTGGAAATGCCTTCAGA
>JAAHHL010001155.1 GCA_010672185.1 Caldora sp. SIO3E6
TCTTCAAGACTACAGAACTTACCTAAAAAAGGTACTTCATTACACAACATTCGCTCCAGTTCACTTACCTGCTTACTAGTAGCATGACCATCAATTTCCAGTACATCAACCGGTTTACCCATATCCCGGTCGAGTTCTAAGCGAATAGCTGAACTGAGATGGCTGCTACTGGGGTTAATGATTTCGGTTAATTCCGGATGGGGTATAGTTGGTCTAAGTACTAGTTTAACATTAAGCAGTAAATCGCTCTGTCGGGAATCATCTTCAGGAGGATAGAAGCTAACAACAATATCCGAAAATTTGCGTTGGGGACGGATAAACTGCTCTGAATCAGGTTCACGCTTTCTCAATTGTTCAAGAACTTGCTCCTCGTTATAGCCTCGCTTATAGGTATCCCGTTTAACTTTCCATTGAGTTCTGAGGGACTCTGGTGGTGCTAAATATACTCTGACGTCGTAGCAATCCCTTGCACCACGGGTAGAATAACCCAGCAGTCCCTCAACAATGACAAACTTTTTCGGCTTGATGTATTCCGGCGGGTCAAACATGCCGGTACTATGATTATAAATCGGTTTGAGGATAGATTGTCCGGTACGCAGTAGACCCAAGTGCTGCTGAATGATATCGAGGTAGTTACAGTCGGGATGGAGTGCAGAGATTCCCAATTCCGCTCGCTGCTGACGGTCATAGCGGTGATAATCATCTGTACAGATAACCGTGACATCTTCTGAACCCAATACTTGAGCAATTCCTTTGGTCAAAGTGGTTTTGCCAGCGGCGCTATCACCGACGATACCAAGGATAATAGGGCGATTAGTCATGGTTTTTACTACAGCTGAGATTAGTTAATCCGTTAGGGTGTGCAAAGTACAGCTCATGCACTTTGATTTTTAGCGTGGGATAGTGTTATCTTCTCACACTTTATGGTCAACTTTTGTTCAGAAGTAGCATTTTCTGGCGGCATTTAGGCTTATGGCTATCCTCAGAACCTGGGCCTTGATTTTAGATGCTCACAGGGTAAAGCTAGCCAGAAGGCAAGAAATTGGTCAACGCTCACCCTAGTAAATAACCTAATTTTTACTGGCAAACTCGGTAGCAATCTCATCGGTTTTTGCCGCCATGATCAAGTCATTTTTGTGTAGATTGGAGATGTCATGAGTCCACCAAGTTACTGTTACCTTGCCATATTCAGTTAGCAAGGCTGGGTGATGTTGGGCTTCCTCAGCGGCATCTCCCACAAGGTTAGTAAAGGCGATCGCCTTTTGGAAATCAGGGAAGGTGTAGCTACGCTCCAAGCGTAGTTCCCCCTCTCGTTCGATTATTTCCCAATCAGGAATCTGAGGCTTGAGTTGGGCAATTTCTTCCTGGGTAACAGCTGGGGCATCATTGCTACAGGCTTGGCACTTTTGTTTAGTCAGTTCTTCCATGGTGATTTCTCCTGTATGGTACTGTGAGCCTAGTTTTAGTAACGTAACATGACTATCTTCTCACACCACCCACACTCACCAATGATATGACATTTTCACAAATTATTCACAAAAGCTTTATAGTATGAATGCTACATATTCCTTGATGGGTTATACTCTTTAGCCAGGGAACTGTCCCCTCTTTGCCAATCTGTAGCAGGATTTTCCATGTCTTCTACAGATCGGGTTGCAATTTGCTGGTGTTAACCCAGTTAGTGTAAAAAACACGCTTGGATAGATATTTTCTTGTGAAATGCTAGTCTACAATAAACTTACCGTTGACCCTAATTCTTTTGCCGTCACTTATGACGGTAAGATTGTCAGATTACATCCCAAAGAATATCTGCTATTAGAACTATTTTTAAAGTATCCTAATCATGTATTAAGCTATGATGTCATTATAGATAGTCTGTGGGATGATGATAATATTCCCACTCATGGAGGTGTCAGAGCACATATAAAAGGTTTGAGAAAAGCTCTAAGAGAAGCTGATGCTACTGAAATTATCATTGAAACTGTTCATGGACTAGGCTACCGCTTAAATCCCCTAAATAATCACAATTCCATGTTGGGAACTATTTCACCTCCAGTTTCTGTACTGAAAGATTTTATCAAAGCCAAGTCAATAGAGTATCTCATTATTGATACAAAATTGATTGTTCAAGCAACCTCTCCAGGCATCTTTAATTATTCGGATTATCCCGATATGATCAAGATAGGGAGTCCTTTGCAAGAAGGCTTTCCTGAGTTTATCGGACTTGAGGAGGCTTTATTGAAAATTATCAACAAAGAATCTGAAAGTTTTGAATTGGATGGCATTGCCAAAGTAGCTAATCCCGATAGACCGGAATATATTAATTTTCATGTAATTGCTGATGAATCTAAAGCCTTGAGTGCCACAAGGGAAAGGCTTTTGTTTATTTTCTTTGAAGATGCTTCAGAAAAAATGATTTATAGGCAAAAATTGGTACAACGAGAAAATGAGTACTACTTGCTTCTGACTAAAGCGAAAGAACATGAGGTATAAATTTAGGTGTTAGGTGTTAGGTGTTAGGTGTTAGGTTTTAGGTTTTAGGTGGTAGGTTTTAGGTTTTAGGTAATGAAGAGTGCGATCGCAGATCTTGTAGGTTGGGTGAAGCGAAGCGGAACCCAACGCATTGTTCTAGGAACCACGTGCAAGAGCTCCTGAGAAGCGCTTCGCGCCCCCAATTGAACAGGAAAAACACTATTTCCTACCTACCTTCTACCTCCTGCCTCCTGCCTCCTGCCTCCTGCCTCCTGCCTCCTGCCTCCTGCCTTTT
>JAAHHL010001156.1 GCA_010672185.1 Caldora sp. SIO3E6
GCTGGCTATTGTCGCTTGGTTGCTTGCATTCCTTTGACCGAAGGCAGTGGAACCACCTAACAGGAAAATCCGCATTTCATCTTCTGGTTTTGCCAGGGGAATGGGATCATCATCACGGAAACCTTGTTCATTAATGCGCCAGAAATCGTTTTGTTGATCTCCAAGTAAGCTATAACCTCCTGCCAGATTTCGATAAACAGCAAGGCTTCCTTTATCTAATATGCCGTCGTAAGGCTGTTGATTCTGACCAAGAAATTTGAGGCGGTAAGCGTTATCTTCTGCTGGTTCACCCTTATAAGCAACTAGAGCACTGCCGTTGCCTGTAAAGTTAACGATCAGCCATGCTAACAACTCCAAGATAATCAAAACCAGGGGTATAGCAGCAATAATTACCATCAGGGGTAATGGTTTGCGGTTGTGCTTTCGATAATAAAGGCTACGGCGCGACTTGAACATCAAAATACTTTCCTCAAATTATCCAGTTTCTCTTTGTTAACCCCTCCCAGCGGCTACCAGCTATCAGGCGAAACAAAAAGGCTGTGAGTAGATATACCACAGACATAAACACCTAATACCTGATCTCAAATAGCATGTCCACTTTAAGTTAATAGCCCTCCTTCCTTTGTTTTGCCTCCTTTTGTTATCTATAGCAGTACGCACGCTTGGTTAGGACAACTCTTACTTCTAAAACCTTGTTAGAGTCAACTTCTGCCTTCTGCCCTCTGCCTTCTGCCTTGCGCGTAGCGCTATAACGAGCAGTAATTTTGCTTTTCCCTTGAGCTAGGAAAGGTTAAGATTACTTCTGATGCCTCTTGAGGCTGGCAATGCAAGTTTGAACAAGATGTAAGTTGAGTATTACTACTCACTCACGCTCGTGTTACAGGAGAGCGCACACAAAGATACATAATATACCTATGCCCTGCAAGTTACTATTTGTTTGTCTTGGTAATATCTGTCGTTCTCCCTCAGCGGAGAACATCATGAATCATTTGGTTGAACAAGCTGGTCTTAGTGACAGCATTGTCTGTGACTCGGCTGGTACCAGCAGTTACCATATTGGTTCTTCCCCTGACCGACGTATGGCGGCAGCAGCTAAAAGTCGGGGCATAATACTCAAGGGTCAAGCTCGGCAATTTCAGCAGTCTGACTTTGAAGAGTTTGACCTGATTTTGGCAATGGATCAGGAAAATTATCGGAATATTCTTTTTCTAGACTCCCAGGGAAAGTACCAGGACAGAGTAAAGCTCATTTGTGACTTTGCTTCCCATCATCAGGAGCGAGAAGTCCCTGACCCTTACTACGGTGGTACAGAGGGATTTAACAAAGTTATCGATTTGCTCCTCGACGCCTGCGAAGGTTTGCTAGAAAATCTTATTAGTACTCATGAACTAACTGGGAAATAAATTTTGTTGTTTTAGTATTGGCGTGACACAGCTAAAATGCTGGAATAGACGTAGTTTGGGTCGAGGCAACGAGACCCAACACAGAGCACAAAGCGTGTTGGGTCACGAAGAAAGCTCTACCCAACCTACATTTTTCGCTGTGTCGCACCACTACATTAGTAATAGTGATTTCGGAAAAACTTTAAACATGACATAAGCATTACTTAACCTATAGGAGAGATGATTTTAGAGGGGCATTTTCACTGAACTTGACTAAACAAGTTTTTAGCATTAATGCTGCTCACACCTTTGTATTTTCAGATGCTTGAAAGGACATCTTTTTAGACCTAAGTGCTAACAAGCCTTGGGTTTTTTTATTAAAAATAAGCCCATATAGCAATCCTATATAGATCGACGCTAGTAATGATAACTCTTACTTGTTTGTCTGGCAGGTTCGTAACGGTAACTTTGGCAATTCCTGGAACCGGATCACTCACAGAAAAGTCTTCTGACAACCTCAATACAGCATTGGGTCTGTCTGCGATCGCCTCATTACCGGTGACAGAAATTTCAGGAGGGTGAATTTACTTACTTGTTGCAATCGCCATTACTTTTTGCTATTATTTTAATAATGGAAAAGGTGTGCGCATATAAACTATTTCCTCCACCATAGCCGTAGGGTGGGCATTGTCAAGAATGAAGAATGAAGAATGCAAAATTAAGAATTCGCATAAAATTCCTTACACTTGTAGGGGCGGGTTTAGGGATATCTTAACGCATTCGACGATAACCATTGGACAAAACCCGCCCTAGCGATAACCTTCGGGTTAACAAAAGCTTCCCCTAGTCCTTATGCGATCGCATCGTATACATTGTAATGTCATCAACACCAGTTGGTGCGGTAAGCGATCGCATATCCCAAGGCGGGTTTTGCACGAATGTTGCTGGTAAAATGGGATAGATTGTCCCTAAACCCGCCCCTACCAATGATGCTGACGGGGTGACAACTATAAGTACAACCTTTGTCTAGCAATAATTAGGGCTTGCTTCAGGAAGTCCTTCGCTTTCAGCTGTCAGCTGTCAGCTTTCAGCTTTCCGGATTTTAACCCCGAACATTATTGACTTAACCAGGTATTTACCGACAATGGTGCAAGGTTTTTGAAGCCAAAAATGCAAAAACCTTGGACTATTTTGGCTTGCATAGGATTGAAAGCCTTGTCTGGTATGGCTTACACACCTATACAGCAGACCCTAATTAGGGCTTGCTGAATAAGTCTTTAGCTATCAGCTGTCAGCTATCAGCTTTCAGCTTTCCGGATTTTAACCCCGAACATTATTGATTTAACCAGGTATTTACCGACAATGGTGCAAGGTTCTTGAAG
>JAAHHL010001157.1 GCA_010672185.1 Caldora sp. SIO3E6
TCTAGTTCTTTCTTACTTGTTACTTTTTACTTGTTACTTTTTACTTCAAAACCAGTTTCTAATGCACTCAATTAGGTGGGTCAGTCCAGTAGGGTGCGTTAGCGTTTGCGTAGCATGGTGCGCTAGCAGCAAAGCTAACGCACCGCATCACAGGTACAATCGTTCTCAAAAATTGCCATTCTGGCATGGGTAACCTACTTAGGGTTTGCCGAATAAGTGTGGAAGCCATGCCAGACAAGATTTTCAATCGTTTTTAGTCTCGCAAAGTGCAAGAAAATGGTATTTTTTAGTTCAAAAATATTGCACTTGTATCAGAAAATTCCTCCTGAACTCTTAACTTATTACTTATTACTTATTACTTATTACTTATTACTTCAAAACCCGCGTCAATCGACTTATTCTCCCAAGCCCTACTTAGGGTCTGCTTCTTTTTGGACTGAAGTCCTACTACAAGCCCTACCTAACACCTAACACCTAAAACCTAACACCTAACACCTTAAATCAAGGACAACCTCTGCCTGAGAGATTTGGCTCTTTGGGAAATAGCCTGCCAATCACCATCAGCAATCAAAGCTTGAGGAAACAAATCTCCGGCAAGACCAACTGCGATCGCACCTGCTGTGATCAATTCTCCGGCATTATTTAAAGTTACACCACCAGTAGGAATCAAAGGGATAGAACCGAGGGGGCCTTGTAAAGCTTTGATGTAACTTGCCCCACCTAATGCCTGAATAGGAAAAACTTTAACGCAACTCGCACCAGCTTGCCAAGCAGTAACAATTTCCGTAGGGGAGAAAGCTCCTGGTATGATGGGTATCTCCTCTGCTACTGCCACCTCTATTAGTTTGCTGTCTACATGGGGAGTAAAAAGAAACTGTGCTCCTGCCGCGATCGCTTGCTTTAACTGTTCTTGGTTTAAAATCGTGCCAGTACCAATAATGCAAGTGGGTAAATCCGAGCGTAGTTGACTGATTAATTCAGCAGCTTGACTACTATTCCAGGTAATTTCAATCAGAGATATTCCCCCCTCTGCCACCGCTTGTGCCATTTGACGCCCCAACAACGGACTAGATGACCGAATTACGGCAACCGCACGCTGCTGACGTAACAGTGATAACCAAGTGAGATGAGATAACCTATCATTAGTCATTATTCAGATGAAGGATTTCAAGCCATGACCGCAACTGAACCAACTCAAGAGTAACAGTTCCGAGAAAGTCCAAGCCTTGTTAGGATTAGATGTGGTTAGTTAAGATTTCTTAAAAATTGGGTATGCCACCAACCTCCAATCCTTTACCAGATTCCCTTGCCCGAATTGTTGATCGCTTCAAGCGGCGGCAAGACCCGAAGCAGCGTTACGCACAGCTGCTATGGTATGCTAAGAAGCTAAAAGAGATGCCAGAGGCAGGTAAGATTCCAGACAACAAAGTTCCTGGTTGTGTTTCCCAGGTGTTTATCACAGCCAATCTCGAAGATGGCAAGGTTTGGTATCAAGGAGATTCGGATGCCCAGTTGGTCAAAGGATTAGTCGCCCTGTTAATCGAAGGATTAAACGGATTGACACCGGATGAGATTGTGGAGATCACTCCCGATTTTATCCAAGAGACTGGTCTAAATGTCAGTTTAACCCCTTCCCGTGCCAATGGATTTCACAATATCTTTCAGACGATGAAGAAAAAAGCCTTGGGATATCAGTTGGCAACTGCTGCTCAACAAGTTCAATAGAAGTGTTATTTTGTTGTTGGTTATTTGTTCTTTAGGGAATAGGGAATAGGGAATAGGGAATAGGGAAAGATATTGTTTCTCTTATTCAATTGGGGGTGCAAGATTTGACCCCACACCACACCCCACACCCTACACCCCACACCCTGACTACTTTGCAACTGTCTTGTCACGCCACGACTAATTGCCAAGTTTAGATAAATTAGATGCTTTTTTCCTGAGTAATAGTCGTCAGGGAGTAATAAGCATGTTTCAATAGAATTAGGGCTTTCAAGACTCCAAGGCAGCTCCTTGTGAAAGATTTCACTACCATGAACTCACATCAATCTCTCCTGACCCCTGTTTACCAAGCCTGAAGTATGTGTACTATACAAATAATCTTGATATTACTGTAAAGTGTTACTGGCCTTAAGAACTTATTAAAAACATTTTTTCTAAAACTCTCACTAAGAAGGATGCAAAAATTATGAAGACCTATGTCATTAGCCTGGTAATACTTGTGCTGAGCGGAACTAACGCCCTTGCTGCGAATTCATCAAGTTTCAGTATTGAGAGACATGACCTTGAGGTGTCTGACTCTGACCCTACTACCCAAGTAGTTTCCGATAAAACTAATCAGGGCTCTGCTGCTGTTGGTGACCCAAAGCCTACCCTGATGATGTTAGCCAGCAAATTGGGTGATACTCACAGGGGTTCACCAGATTCGCGCCCACCAGATAAGTCAGAATAGATGAGTTAGGACTGGTCAAAATACAGATTGAAGACAAGTCCTAGTGGACCGACACAGCTAAAATGGTGGGGAGAGAAACGGGTTTTGAAGTAATAAGTAATAAGTAATAAGTAATAAGTAAGATACAAGGAAAACTTATAATATCGGTTATAATGCCTATAAATCTATATCTAGGGCTTGCTGAATAAGTGTGTAAGCCATACCAGAGAAGGCTTTCTCCTCATGCAGCAAACCAAAAAAGTCCAAGGAAATTGCATCTGTTGGCTCAAAAACCTGGCATCGACCCGGAAAATCCCTGGGTAACTTTGG
>JAAHHL010001158.1 GCA_010672185.1 Caldora sp. SIO3E6
TGTCTCCCTTGTCTCCCTTGTCTCCCTTGTCTCCCTTGTCTCCCTTGTCTCCCTTGTCTCCCTTGTCTCCCTTGTCTCCCTTGTCTCCCTTGTCTCCCTTGTCTCCCTTGTCTCCCTTGTCTCCCCATCTCCCCATCTCCCCATCTCCACTTGGAGTCTGAAGCCTAGGACACACCGACAGGAGTTGGTGTTGATTGGACTTCGGTGATGTTGGATTGGGCAGTAACTAGTGTTAGTTGCACAGCACAGGCTTTTAATTCTGGTTGTAAGGACTCAGGACATGATTGGGGGTGAGTCAGAGCGTTAGCTTCGGCATTGTCTGCCCAAAGGGCTCCCCAGTGCATTGGTACAAAAACAGTACCAGGGGAGATTGCCTTGGTGACTTTGGCTCGAAACTGACACTTACCGCGACGCGATCGCACCTCTACCCAATTATCATCTTTAATTCCCAAGGTTTTAGCATCGCGGGGATGAATTTCCAAGAAGGGATGGGGATGCATCTTATTGATTTTCTCAATCCGTCCTGTACGGGTGAGAGTGTGCCAATGCCCATAGAGTCTTCCTGTCGTCAAGACGAAAGGATAATTCTCATCTGCTGGTTCCGCTAGTCCCTTGGAATGGAAGGCAGCAAATCTTGCTCGTCCATCAGGGGTATTAAATTGGAAGTCAGTATATAGTCGCTTGGCTGTTTGCTTTTCCCTTTCCTGTTCTCCTTCAGGACAAGGCCACTGAATCGGCCCTTCTTGCTTTAATCGTTCGTAGTTCAGTCCTGTCATATCACAGGGACGTCCCCGAGTGAGTTGGGTAAATTCGGCATGGACGGCTGCGGAGTCAGCAAAGTTGAACTGTTCTGTAAAGCCTAAGCGACGTCCGACTTCTGCGAAAATCTCCCAGTCGGCTCTGGCTTCACCTGGGGGGAAGCGGAAGCTGGGACACAAATTCACCACTCGCTCCGAGTTAGTCATTGTGCCAGTTTTTTCACTCCACTGAGCTGCTGGTAGCAGTACATGGGCGTAGGCAGCGGTTTCAGTAGGATAGTAGGCATCCTGATAGACGGTAAAGGGAGACTTTCGCAAAGCAGCTTTAGTACGTTCGATGTCAGGCATACTGACCGCTGGATTGGTAGCAGCAATCCAGAGGAAACTCACTTCCCCCGTCTCCAAACCAGTAATCATACTCCAAGCATCCAAGCCAGGGGTGGGTGAGATTTTTCCTGGTTCGAGTCCCCACAACTGTTCTACTTCTGCTCGATGTTGGGGATTTTTCACTACCCGATAGCCTGGTAGGATGTGGGCAAGTCCCCCTGCTTCCCTACCTCCCATCGCATTGGGTTGACCAGTAAGGGAAAAAGGTCCTGCTCCTGGTTTACCGATATTGCCGGTCATCAAGTGCAGGTTAATCAGAGTACGTACCTTAGCAGTACCTTCTGAAGACTGGTTCACTCCCATAGACCAGAGAGACAAAACTCGCTTAGATTCACCCCAGTAGCGAGCAGCTTTTTCCAGTTCGTTAACAGAAATACCACAATTACGGGCTACTAATTCTGGTGGATAATGCTCAATTATCTCAGCGTAGTCGGGGAAATTTTGAGTACATTCATCAATGAAGATGGAGTCAAACTTACCCCAACGCATTAGCAGATGAGCAATGCCGTTGAGTAAGTCAATATCTGTACCAGGTTTAATCGCTAAATGTAGATCGGCTTTTTCTGCAGTGGGAGTCCGGCGGGGATCTACCACAATCATCTTGACGTGGCGATTTTTTTTATGGTGTTTTGCTAAACGATTAAAAATAATAGGGTGACATTCTGCGGTATTGGTGCCAATCAAAAAAGCACAGTCTGTCAGATCTAAATCTTCGTAACAGCAGGGAGGACCATCAGAACCAAAGCTTTGAATATAGCCAGCCACCGCTGAGGACATGCAAAGGCGAGAGTTGGCATCAAAGTTGTTAGTGCCGAGGCAGCCTTTGAGTAATTTCTGGGCAAGGTAGTAATCCTCGGTTTGGAATTGACCAGAACCATACATGCAAATTGCCTCTGGACCTTGGGTAAAACGGACAGTTTGTATTTGCTGGACTACCCGTTCTAAAGCTTCATCCCAACTAACCTGAAGGAATGGTTCATCCAAAGTATCTCGCATCATGGGATACTTGAGACGGTCTTTTTCCAAGGACTCACTAATGGTTGCACCTTTAACACAAACCATACCCTTGCTAGAGGGATGAGTGCGATCGCCTCTTACTTGCCAGATAGGATTTCCTTGACTATCCCGATTGGTTGCCTTTCCGGGTTGAGCAGGAGGTAGAACCTCAAGACCACAGCCAACACCACAGTAAGGACATAATGTTTTTGTAGATTCTGTCATCCCTTTACTCCCATATAATGATGCAAATTTAAGGGAACGTTATTTGTTGTTTGTTATTTGTTGTTTGTTATTTGTTGTTTGAAAATTGGGAATTGGGAATTGTCATTCGTCGTTTGTCATTTGGGAATCGGGAATTGGGAATCGGGAATTGGGAATCGGGAATCGGGAATCGGGAATCGGGAATTGGGAATTGAGAAGAAGATTTAGCTACCTTGTCTCCCTTGTCTCCCTTGTCTCCCTTATCTCCCTTGTCTCCCTTGTCTCCCTTATCTCCCTTGTCTCCCTTGTCTTCCTTGTCTCCCTTGTCTCCCTTGTCTCACTACTCATCAACTGCGCTAAAGGGTAGGTGTTTTTTTGAGGAGGTGCCAAAAAATGGCTGAATCCCTTTTTGTACA
>JAAHHL010001159.1 GCA_010672185.1 Caldora sp. SIO3E6
ATTCTTCCGATCGGAACAACCTCTGCAAGCTAATGCTCAAGGATTGCAAAACTTAACTGTAGATAAGCTAGCTGAGGGATTTCAGGTGAGTCAACGCAATCCACTAGTGGGACTTAATGGTCGTTTGCAGTTACTACAGCGTCTAGGAGAATCCCTGCAAACCTTTCCCCACTTATTTGGTACAGAAAATCCCCGTCCTGGTAATTTGGTCAATTACTTGTTGGATGGGACGCGGAGATGGGGAGATGGGGAGATGGGGAGATGGGGAGATGGAGAGATAAGGGAGACAAGGGAGACAAGGGAGACAAGGGAGACGAGGAGTACAGAGAAAAACTCCCAATTCACAATTCCCAATTCCCAATTCCCAATTCCCAATTCCCAATTCCCAATTCCCAAACAACCAACAACAAATAACAAACAACTACCCGCTTCTAATGTATTAGCCGCAGTCTTGGAAGGATTGGGAAATATTTGGCCGGGACGAGTAGCGATCGCTGGTGTAAACTTAGGTGATGTTTGGTTCCACCCGGCTCTGCCAGGAGATGATCTTGGGGAGCAATATGTACCGTTTCACAAGCTTTCTCAGTGGTTAACCTACTCTTTGTTAGAACCACTCCAGGAACTGGGTTGGGAAATTACAGGACTAGATGAATTGACGGGTTTACCGGAATATCGCAATGGTGGTTTGTGCCTAGATTTAGGGCTACTAGAAGTCAAAGATACTGCTATTTTAGACCAACCTCACTTACCGGGTTCGGAGGTAATAGTTGAGTGGCGAGCACTTACCGTCTGTCTCTTAGATAGAATTGCTGATGCAGTCCGACAACAGCTTCACCTGAGTACAGCTGAGTTGCCACTGGTGAAAGTCTTACAAGGGGGAACTTGGACAGCAGGCAGAAGAATTGCTCAGCAGTTGAGAGTAGGAGGAGTTCCTCCAATTCAGATTGAGAGCGATGGCACGGTATTTTAATAGACCTCTTGCACCCATGCGATAATTGTCTGTAGGGGTTGTGGAATGTGGGTTTCAAGGTAATGCAGTGATGCTATTATGTGGTCTCTATCGGGAATATTTTCGAGATCGCTTAAATTATTGTCAATATTACTCATTTTGTTTTCTAGAAGCATGTGAGTAACTTTGCTGATCTATTTTAGATATTTGAATTTTCATAATAATATTTAAACTAGCCCTCATTCCGCACCCTGAACTGTCACACTACTTAGGTTGTTTGGAGATTTTGGCGCAAGTGATAACTCTGTAGAATAGTTCACCGTTACAGCTAAAAAAGACAAAAAATAACTTTCACTAATACAATAAGACTAGCCAGGGTATCCATAAATCTTTATTCTAGATGAATGAAACTGAGTGCGGCTCGAAGCGCTGAAGGAACAAGTAATCAATGGGAAGAATATTTATTTCAGCAGGTCACGGTGGTATAGAAGAAGAGGGTCGTGATCCTGGAACTATTGCTGGTGGCACAACGGAAGCTCAAGAGATGATTCTGCTGCGGGATCAGATAGTGCCAGAATTGCGATCGCGGGGTTTTGAGGTGCTTTCTGTACCTGATGACCTCAGTCTGAGTCAAACACACCAGTGGATTAATGACCGTGCTCTTAGTGATGATGTGGCTCTAGAAATCCACTCTAGTGGATTTTTCAATCCTGATGTGAGGGGGGCGATTGTTTTTTACATTGCCAACAATAGCGATCGCAAGAATCAGGCGGAACTAATGCTCTTGGCTCTGGTAAGACGTCTTCCCTCCCTACCTAGCCGGGGAGCTAAACCAGATACAGAGACAGGCACTGGCAGAATTTCCTTCTGCCGTAATATCATTATCCCCTCTTTACTACTAGAAGTTGGGTTCCTCACCAATCCAGATGACCGGTTTTTAATTCAGAATCGACGTCGAGATATGGCTCTCGGTATCGCTGATGGCTTAGCCGCTTGGAGCCGTACTGTCTCCGGCACTGACTCTAATGATTCAGAACCTACTGACTCGGAAGAGACTTATGAAACAATTAATATTAGCGTTAATGGTCAAATTTATGAAGAACAGGGCATTCTAGTTAACAGTAATGCCTATATTCCCAACGACCTATCAGACCGATTGGGAGTCGATTTGACTGTTACTCCTGATATTCGCCGTATTCAATACCGAGGAGTGGTATATGTCAAGGCAATTGAACTACGAGACTATAACATCTCCGTTGGCTGGGATAATGCCAGCCGTACCGTAATTTTGCGCTCAATTTTGCAAATTTGCCCCGGTTTGATTGACCAAATTATGGGACATGGCAATACTTCAGAAGTTCAGTTAATGATGTTCCTCAAAAATAATAACGATAATGCCTTGAGTGAGTTTCCCCAATTACCCCGACTCTACCGAGAAGAGGGACAGATTGAAGGGGTAAACTATGACATTGCCTTCTGTCAAGCCTGTGTAGAAACCAGTTTTCTGCGTTTTGGAGGTGAACTACAACCCAATATGAATAATTTTGGTGGTTTAGGTGCGGTTAGTGGTACTGAGCCTGCATCATTTCCCAGTGCGAGAATTGGAGTTCGTGCCCATATCCAACAGTTGAAAGCCTATGCTAGCCTAGAGCCTTTGGTACAGGAAGTCGTTAGTCCCCGATTTCGTTTTGTCACTCGTGGTGTTGCACCTCTAGTTGGTCAGTTGAGTGGACGCTGGTCAACAGATTTGCAGTATGGCGATCGGATTAAGGCAGTAATCAGAAGTCTATATGAGTCAGCTGACTTGCTA
>JAAHHL010000116.1 GCA_010672185.1 Caldora sp. SIO3E6
GAAACACGAGGCAGGAGGCAGGAGGCAGGAGGCAGGAGGTGAGGAAGGAGGAAGGAGGTAGAAGGTAGGTAGGAAATAGTGTTTCTCCTATTCAATTGGGGGTGCGAAGCGCTCCTCAGGAGCTCTTAAGAAACACTTCCAGTCTCCGGGGTGTGGGCGTTTGCGTAGCATGGTGCGTAGCAGCATAGCATTTGGATGGGTATACTTGGGACTACGTGCTTAAATTGTTGCCCAAATGCTTCGCCCCTACTTCATCAATTCCCAATTCCCAATTCCCAATTCCCAATTCCCAATTCCCAATTCCCAATTCTCAATGCAAAAAAAAACGATATTATTACCTTTGTTAGCTTTGCTGCTACTGATTATCGGAGTTGTAGGGATTTCTCATCGAGACTTTTCTCCTGCGGTTCATTCATCTCTCACTAATTTGGCTACCCTCAAAGCGATGGCACGAGATGCCGTACCTTATGAAGTTGCCATGAGTAATGGTAAGCCCAGTTTGATCGAATTTTATGCTGATTGGTGTCAAACTTGTCAATCTCTGGCAGCTACCTTAGAACAACTCCATCAAAAACATGGAGAATCGGTCAATTTTATTATGCTCAATATTGATGACCCTCAGTGGCATCAGCAGATACAGACTTATCAAGTTACTGGTGTGCCTCAGTTGACATTTTTGAGAGCTAATCACGAGATAGCAGATACTTTGATTGGTAAAGTGCCAGGAGTTGTTATTGAGGATGCTTTAGGGAATTTAGAATTTAGAATTTAGAATTGGGAATTGGGAATTGGCTGGTGAACCTGTCTCTATGTAGGGCTTGGGAGAAAAAGTAATAAGTAACAAGTAACAAGTAATAAGTAAGAACGAATGCAGCATTTATCCTCGTTTTGGGCATTTGTATCCCCCAAGGTTACCCAGGGATTTCCCAAGTCGATGCCAGGTTTTTGAGCCAACATATGCAATTTCTTTGGACTTTTTGGGCTTGCTGCATGATTGAAAGCCTTCTCTGGCATGACTTAAACACTTATTCAGCAAACCCTATGTAGTTCTATGTTTGTTACTATGAGTGCGATCGCGCTTATCTGGTTCTTGGTTTACACATTATACACAAGGACATTGGAAAATGCTGTATAAGTCGGTTTGCCAGGGTCAAAGGGGAAGATACTTGTTATTATTAAGTATATTAAAAGAGATTTATATGGAGTAACAACAATGACACAGTCATCTGCCCCTAGAACTATACGACGAGGACGGGTTTTTCCGGAAAAGCAACTTTCCCCTGAAGATAAAGCCAGAGTAAAAGCAGAAGATACATTGTTTTATAACCGTTGTCGAAAAATTTTTGATCGAGTACAACCCGAATTAATGGCTGAACACTATGATTGGTTTATTATTATTGAGCCCGATAGTGGGCAGTATTTAATTGATGCAGATGAAAAGGTCGCAATTGCACAATCTCGTTCTCAACATCCAGGAAAAAAATGTATAATTATGCGAATTAATGAGACAGGAACTTGTGGGAATATATGATCCAAGGTGTATTTAGTAGCCGAGGGGAGTTATTTTTTGAAATTGGTTTGATATCTGCTGACGGAGAGATTATTCTTTTAGGCGTTTTATGGTTGCGAACAAATCGTTTAGTTGTAGATTTTCCAAGAGGAATATTAACGCTAGGATAACTGATATAGCGTTTATCATTTTTATGAGATACACTGCTGAACCTCAAAGTCCCCCTTTCTAAGGGGGATTTAGGGGGATCAAGATGTACCTCACCGATACACGAACTGCTATATATAACAACAAACATATAAAATGAAATCCAATCCTATTTTTCGCTTCCTGGGTTCAATCAAACTAGCAGTACCATTACTAACTGCCATTGTCATTATCCTTATCGGCGCAACCTTTTACGAATCCCAAGTCGGCTCAACTACTGTTCAACAACAAATCTATAAAAGTCCCTGGTTTGGCGCTTTAATGTTTCTCCTGGCTCTAAATTTGGGAGCGTCGGCGTTGTCACGCTATCCTTGGCGAGGAGCAAGGAAAATTGGTTTTGCCCTAACTCATACTGGACTAATTATTATCATTGCTGGAGCAGCAGCGGTAATCCACTTAGGCTCAGAAGGTATGTTACTCGTGCGAACCGATGCAGCTGCGAATAGTCAAATTCGGGTAGAAGGGGACTTGTTGGAAATCATGTCCCCCAACGGTGAAGTAGCACAGGGGAATGTTTGGGTAAAAGCGGATGGTTCCCTCAGTCCTCATCAAGTTGGTCAAGTCTCCCTAATCAACTATACTGACAAAGCAATTCAAACCGTCCGCTTTAATCCAGGAGGAGTTGTAGAGAATCCGGCTGTTAACCTCAGCTTAACTAGCTCTAGGATGGGACAAAAATTAGACCGTTGGTTAGCGATCGCACCGAGTGGATATAGTAAAATTTCCCTTGGTCCTGCGGAATTAGAAATTCTGGCAGCCGAGAGTGACTCACAGCTGCAATCTTTACTATCGCCTCCCAGTAAAACAGAGGACTCTCCTTGGGGCAAGTTACAGGTTAGTTTTCAAGAGCAACAACAGACTATTGGGATTAACCCGAATAATTCTGAGGCAGTTGACTTAGGTAACTTAACCATCAAAGTAGTCAATTTTTGGCCAGATTTTCGCCTCGACAGTAACAACCAACCGACTTCCGTCTCTAATAACCTAGGCAATCCTGCCGTTAAACTACAACTAACTACCCCAGATAGTACTGAACAATGGTTTGTGTTCGGACGTCAAGGCTTACCTCCAGTTCGAGGATTAGTCTCAGGGGAACCAATCGAGGATCTCGACATCCAATATCAAATTTCCCCACAACCAACCCAGGATTACTTCCATGTAATTGTGACAGCAGCAGAGGAACTCTACTACAGGGCAAGTTCTTCTGGAGGATTCCAATCCGGTAGCTTAACAGTGGGACAATCAGTCAATCCCGGCTGGGCGGATTTTCAAATTACCTTAGAACAATTTATTCCCCAAGCACAACTCCAACGAGAAGTAATTCCCGTTGCCGATGCTAATGTTGAGGGACTTCCTGCACTGTTAGTAAAACTGCCTAGTGGTACTCAAACTTGGTTACCTTGGGGAGAACCTACCGTAGTGGCAGATGCTAACGAAGAATGGCTAGCAGCTTTTAGTCCTAAACTACTACAACTACCCTTTGCCATTAAATTAGAAGACTTTATTGTTGAACGCAATGAAGGTTCGGAATCCGTCGCCATGTGGACTAGTAAAATTCGCATCATTGATCCCCACGAGGGTTTCAGTGAGCAACGCCGAGTTTGGATGAATCACCCAAGTTGGTACAAGGGTTGGAAAATTGCTCAAGCTTCCTGGAATCCTGGAGATTTACAACAATCGACTCTACAAGTTAAACGAGAACCTGCTTGGGTAACAGCACTAACTTGGAGTGGTTCAGGTTTAGTCGTATTAGGAATTGCTGTCATGTTTTATGGCCCTCTGCTGGCAAAAAAATTGTCAGCTCCTCCAGCTTCCTCGGCACCCTCAGCACCCCCAGCACCCTCAGCTTTCTAAACCACTAAATTAGTGAATAAATAGGTTGAGTTATGCGATCGTGTAACTCAACATCAGTCTATTATGGTAGTTGAAATTTTCGGTAGTGCGATCGCGTAGCATGTGCGTAGCACAAATTTCTCGCTGGCTAGAGGTAAAAAGCGAGCAAGATGCTCGCACTACAATCTGTTACACCATTTTAGCTGTGCCACGGTAGTATTAAGATTTGCACTAAATACGTTAACATCTGACCCTAAACGCGCCCCTACAGCAATTGCTCAAACTATGGTACAGACAAAACCTATATCAAAAACAATCACTAGCTTACTTGACCTGCGGGAAAGATTCAATCTGACTCCAACAACCAATGAGCAATTCTCTCTAGAGTTTAGGCAAGACTTACCAGAACTAACAGACTTTGAAATAGCCACATTAGACCAAATTAGAAACCGATTTCTGCGCCATAGAGAACGTGGTTCTTTAGCAGAAGGAACCATCAATCACTTAGTTATTTCTCCCTTATTAAGCCTTGCTGCTTTATACGACGAACCCTTCTTAATCACCACAGAGCCGGAAGTTAAACTACTCCTAGAAGACAGAGACGAATTACTCAGAGGACGTATCGATACTTTAATTATTCAACAACAATTCTGGGTATTAGTCGTTGAGTCCAAATCCACCATCGCCTTTTCTGTTGCCTTACCCCAAGCCCTCACTTATATGATGGCAAACCCTAACCCAGAAAGCCCTGTCTATGGATTAATTACCAATGGCGATGAATTCCAATTTATTAAACTGTTAATTCAAGATAACCCACAATACGATTTATCTAATATTTTTTCCCTGTTACTCCCCAACCGTAATCAACTGTATGATATCATGCGCGTCCTGAAACAAGTGAGACAAATTATGCTGCAACCGAATATCTAGCTAAAAAACAGGAACCCAGGATATGGTCTACAGTGACTTTACCCTAGATAAAGGGGAGGTAGTTTTTGCTAGATTGGAGGAGAAAATTAGCTTAATTTCTGAGTCGGATGAGTAATGAGGTAAAGGAATGAGTAAAACTAAGCAATTACCAATTGAGATTCCTAGGGAAGAACTAGTACAATTTTGCCAGCGTCACTATATCCGCAAGCTGTCTTTATTCGGTTCAGTGTTAAGAGATGATTTTACACCGGAGAGTGATATCGATTTTTTAGTGGAGTTTGAGCCAGATCATATTCCTGGTTTCATTCGGTTAGCGGGAATGGAAATCGAATTATCAGAAATTGTAGGACGTAAGGCAGATTTACGAGCTGCGGCTGAATTAAGCCCTTATTTTCGGCAAGAAGTTTTAGACTCAGCAGTGGTGCAGTATGACGGCAATTGATGATATAACTCGTTTGCGTCATATGTTGGATGCAGCACGAGAAGCTTCTTTGTTTATTCAAGGTAAAACTAGAGAGTCTCTCGATACAGAGCGAATGCTAGCATTATCTTTGGTTAGACTCTTAGAAATTATCGGCGAAGCGGCTTCTAGAATATCTAAGGAAAAACAAGCACAAGTACCAGATATTCCTTGGAGGCAAATTATTGGGATGAGAAATCGACTAACTCATGCCTATTTTGATATTAGTTTAGATTTTGTTTGGCAAACTGCTACTGAAGATCTAGTACCGTTGATTGCGGCACTGGAAAAAATACTTGGTGAATAAGATGTTGGTGTTGGCAGTTGTTGAGATAAAGGAAATGAGTGAAACTAAGCAATGACCGATTGAGATTCCTAGGGAAATGCCCACATTGTAGAGACGTTTCATGAAACGTCCCTACAGGGATTTCACGGTTTGCTCAAAACGGCTCTATTGTAACCGGATTTGGTATAATATCAAGTTTGGATAATCACTTATAATTCCCTTCTTCCTTGTAACCTTCTTTCTTCCCTTCTGCCCTCTGCCTTCTGCCCTCTGCCTTATTGCCACCAAAGGTAAGTATTCAACCGAACTTGATATAAGGCAATGCGTAGTTCAGACATTGGGCACAGCTCCTAAATGCCCCATAAGCCACAAACGAGATAAGGGATATTGCTCATTAAGTTTAATTAGCTCAGGAGTTAAGGTTAGACGACGCATAACAGTTTGGCCATTACTATTGCGTTCTACAGCAAACAGGTAAACCTCAGGATCTGATAAATTCAAGCCATCCAAGGCAGCAGGGTTGTGGACAGTAAACAGCAGTTGTCGATCTGGATCGTTATAATAAAGCCAATCAGCTAACCGAGAGATAAGCACTTTCAGTAAGCCTGGATTCAAAGCTTGATCTAGATTATCAATGGCCAACATTTGAGGAGCTTTGGGCAAAAGGCAGAGTAAAGCCGTAAACAGGATGTAGAGTGCACCTTCACTGGCATCATAGGCGGTTAGTTCGTTACGGCTTTTCCGCATGAAGCGATCGCTGAATTTCAGGAGTAGCTTAGTGCGAGGTACTTTGGGAGATAGTAAGTCAGTTCCGTGGCTAATTGTTTGAATATCAGCTACCCAATCAATCAACTCAAGAACTTGCTCTAAAATTTCCTCACCTTCTTCTCCATCATTCTCTAGGTGCTGACACAAAGCAGCAAACCCTTCAGGCAGTTGTCCACCACTTAGTCCAATAGGTAGACGAGATTGCTGATCTGGTACAATCCCACGCAAGGTGGGAGTATTAGGGCAATAAATTGCAAATTCTTGCAGGCGCTGCATTAACTGTGCAGCAGGGTTTGTAGGTTCTAAATCAACAATCTGCAAAGCCGCAAGACCAGCCTTCGGGTTGAGGTTTTTGCGATCGCGGACGCCATCAGAAACAATTTGTTTTTGACCATCACCTAAGACTTCTGTTTTGTAAGACCAAGCCGGTTCAGGAGAATCAAGAGGATTGAGCAACGAAACCCGGTATTCTGCCTTTGTTTGAGTTGTGACTCCAAGGGCAATGTGGGCAGGTGTGCGGTGAGAAATAAAGGAGCTTTTGTAGAGACGAGGTAAACCAGCCCGAACTCCACGACGCAAGAGACTTTCGTCATCCACTGTACCATTGGCAGCAGCTCCCAACACTCCCAAAGCTTCAAGCAAGTTGCTTTTTCCAACCCCATTAGCCCCAATGAAGCAATTGACTCTTCCGAGTTGAATATTGGCAGAGTAGATGGACTTAAAGCCTCGAATTTCAACCTCGCGGATCATCGCCATACCAGTTATGTCTTCCTAGTGAGGAATTTTTATATCGTAACCTCCTTTGAGAGTAAAGGTCTTGTTGAGGTATCGCCTGATAATTTACCAAAATAATTGGGTTTAAAACCCCGTCCTCATATAACTGAGAAGCGCTATAATAAAACGCAACTGTTCACAGCTGATGAGTATGCAGAGTTCATTCCGTCTCAATGCGAGGGATCTAGACCAAAATTTTCTAGAGTCACTCAAAACTCTGTTTCAGGATAAAGAAATAGAGATTATCGTCTATGATGTCGATGAAACAGCCCATCTCTCCAATTCGGAAGCAAATCGGCAACGATTACTTCAAGCCATAAAAAATGTTGAAAATGGGACGAATCTGATTGAAGTTAATTTTTAGGATTGGGCAAACCGGAAGCCCTAAAACATGAGTACAGCGGTTATTGGTCACGACGCATCAATGATGAACACCGCCTGATCTACAAAGTAACAGATACAGACATTATTATCATTGCTTGTAAATATCATTACAGGTAGGGGCGCACCGACGTGCGCCCTTAAGGCGATTTGTAATTATCTCCAGCTAACACCTAACACCTAATATGAAACCACTCAAATTTATCATCGGACTATGCCTCGGAATCCTCATCCTGGCGATTCCCTTCTCTCAATTTCAACCTTCTCCCGTGGAATCCTTACAAACCCTAGCAGTGCAACTCGATGGGCGGAAAAAACCCTTAGATACTGTAGCTAGAGAAACTGTAGCTCAAATTCACGGTCGTCTCCACTACCAAACCAATGATGGAAACCAGCTAGACTACTTGTCAACCTACCTTTCCCTCTGGTTCAATGACCGTGACTGGAACGAAGAACCCTTTATCCTATTCAGTTACCGTCCTCTGAAAGAACAAGTTGGCTTAGAGAGCGATCGCAAATATTTTACCTTTGCCGAACTGATAACCTCAGATTTAGGTTCAGTAGTCCTCAGCGCCAGACAGAAACAAGCCAATGAACAAGATTTGAGTCGGGATGAGCGAGAAGCCTTGACAATGGAGGAGCGTTTAGGGCTAATGCTTGATACCGTAGGACAAAATAGCCTACCTTTAGTTCCCCATCCCAGTGAGCCAAAAGGTACTTGGGTTAGTATCCCTGAAACTGGACAATACTACGAACCAGATATCGAGCAGACTCTAGCAAGTGACTACATCAATCTTAAAAGTCACTTCGATGATATCTCCATTTTAGGACAAACTGGTCAACAACTACAAACGGAATTACGCCAGCTCAGTCCCGAAATTTATCCCAGTTTCAAGACTATGGAACGGGAAGTTAGTTTCTACAAACTACATCCTTTTGGTAAAGCCTGGATTTTATACGCGATCGCTTTTTGTGTAATGCTTATTGTCCTCCTGTTTCCTGCCTTTGACTTCTACTGGGGAGCAATCGGAATCTTTACCAGTGGTTTACTAATCCAGGGATACGGCTTTATTGAAAGGATGCAAATTGCTGGACGACCCCCAGTAACCAATATGTATGAATCAGTAATCTGGGTAGGTTTTGGCGTTGCCGCGATCGCGTTACTATTTGAAGGTATTTATCGTGCCAAATATTATCTGCTAGCTGCTGCACCTTTATCTGTTATCTGCCTGCTGTTAGCAGATAGTCTACCAGCAGTTCTCGACCCCAGTATTAAACCCCTCGTACCTGTACTGCGAGATAATTTTTGGCTGAGTATCCATGTTCCCACTATTACCCTCAGTTACGCCAGTTTTGCCCTAGCTATGGGTTTAAGTCATATTATCCTCAGCAACTATTTATTTACTCCCCAGGCAAAAGAACGGATTCGCAGTTTAGCCAAGTGGAATTATGGCATTTTACAAGTAGGAGTCTTACTGTTGAGTGCCGGAGTAATTCTCGGAGGAATTTGGGCGCACTTTTCTTGGGGACGTTTCTGGGGTTGGGACCCGAAAGAAACTTGGGCATTAATTGCTCTAATGTGTTACGTTATACCCCTCCACGGTCGTTTAGTCGGTTGGCTAGGGGATTTTGGTTTAGCTGTTACCAGTGTTGTCAGTTTTAATGCGGTATTAATGGCTTGGTATGGGGTAAATTTTGTGTTAGGGACAGGATTGCACAGTTATGGTTTTAGTACAGGAGGTTCTGAGCTAATTGTAGGCTCTCTGGTTAGTTTAGATCTAATCTTTGTTCTAGTGAGTGCTATTCGTTATCGCGGTTGGGTTAGTGAGCAAACGGTAGCCCTCTGAGTTCTCTGTGCCTCTGTGGTTAGATTAAGAAATGAGAACCACAGAGGCACAGAGGGCACGGAGATGGAGTTGAATGAGATATCAGAGAAGGTGATTGTGGGCTCTCTTGTTAGGTTAATGAGCAAACGGTAACCCTCTGAGTTCTCTGTGTTTGGTGTGGTTAGATTAAGAAATGAGAACCACAGAGGCACAGAGGGCACGGAGATGGAGTTAAATGAGATATCAGGGAAGGTGATTGTGGGCTCTCTTGTTAGGTTAGTGAGCAAACGGTAACCCTCTGAGTTCTCTGTGCCTCTATGGTTAGATTAAGAAATGAGAACCACAGAGGCACAGAGGACACGGAGATGGAGTTGAATGAGATATCAGAGAAGGTGATTGTGGGCTCTCTTGTTAGGTTAGTGAACAAACGGTAACCCTCTGAGTTCTCTGTCTGGTGTGGTTAGATTAAGAAATGAGAACCACAGAGGCACAGAGGGCACGGAGATGGAGTTAAATGAGATATCAGGGAAGGTGATTGTGGGCTCTCTTGTTAGGTTAGTGAGCAAACGGTAACCCTCTGAGTTCTCTGTCTGGTGTGGTTAGATTAAGAAATGAGAACCACAGAGGCACAGAGGGCACAGAGATGGAGTTGAATGAGATATCAGGGAAGGTGATTGGAGGTGCAATTGAAGTGCATCGACAATTAGGACCGGGGTTGTTAGAGTCAGCCTATGAAAGTTGTTTGAGGCACGAATTGCATCAACGAGGACTGCACGTTGAATCTCAGGTAGCCCAGCCTGTTTACTATAAAGGATTAAAGTTGGAGTGTGGTTATCGTTTGGATTTATTAGTTGAGAATCAAGTAATTGTCGAGTTAAAAGCCGTTGAAGCCATCCAACCGATTCATGAAGCCCAACTTCTAACCTATCTCAAACTCCGTAACCTGCACCTAGGCTTACTTATCAACTTCAACGTCCCCATCCTCAAAAACGGCATCAAACGACTAATCCTCTGAGCTCTCTGTGCCTCTGTGGTTCTATTCAAAAAATGAAAATAGAATGGTTCACACCAATAGCCTCGCAACTACTGAATAGAACACGTCTACTAGTCTGTGGTAAACCCCATCGCCTAGTTGAACTCGAATTCTACTACTATAATAAAGCTCATCCAGACCCCTTTGCTCATCGTCATCCACTGCAACTTACTTGTGGACGCTGGTACTTTCATCGACAAAGAGATAACTACCGGGAGGGAAGCTTTAAGGGACTCGACTTAACTTTCGGGGAAAATACAGCATTTGGTGGTATTCTCATCCGCAGTCTGGAAGCAGCAGATGGAACCCTAATCGATGGCCCTTCTTTGTGTGTAGATCATTTACTTGCCCAAGCAAAAGTTTCCCAAGTAGCAGCGCTGGATCAGGCTATTGGTGCTAGAGTAGCTTGGGATAGTAATAGTCCTCTAGTGCTAGAGGAAGCAACAGTAGAGCAGCACCAGATTTTTAACTCAGCACGGGTGGGACTTTCCCTCAAAAGAGTCCATACTCACCCCAATATGCCGCAATACCTCCTACGTCCCTACCGTTATTTGACTGAACCAAGGCGGATTCGCAAGGGTAAACTCTACCTGGTACTAGCATTGCATCTCCAACAAGTGAGTCAAGAAGTTATACATCAGCTGACAGGTTGCCCTCGAAGAACTATTGAACGCTACATCCTGGATTTTGAGACTGGATGCCAGGAGGGGGACTTAGCTTCTCACTTTGGTAGGGATTTAAAATCTAAAGACCTATGCCTTCTCCACGGCATACTATAGTAGAAGGCAGAAGGCAGAGGGCAGAAGGCAGAAGGGAAAAGGTTGACAGGCAAAGGTTTCGGCATTGGGCTTTGTCCTAACCGCCCTGCGGTTGCTATAAAATGAAAAAAACTGCACTGATACCCAGATATTCAAATGGCTTACAGCGATTTTGATCTGAGAAAGGTCAAGCAAGAATTTGAATTGACTATTGATGAGCAGCCGGATCTATTCGCTGAGATTGAACCAATAGAAGCAAGTCCACTATTGTCCAACACCCTGGATGAAACTGTGCAACTGGCGATTTCAATCAATACAGAAAAAGCTCGTTCTGAATTAATTATTGCACCGGTACTGCTAGAGATTAGACGACAAGCTAAATCCCCAATTAGTCTGTTTTCAGGAACTGAATTCAATATTGCTCGCCATCGAGGACTTAGTGGCTATTGTGACTATATTCTGAGTCGCTCCAAGGAACAATCGCTGGTAAATGCTCCCGTCGTGACGGTGGTAGAAGCCAAAAACAAAAATATCAAGGTAGGGTTAGGACAATGTATTGGGAAAATGGTAGCAGCTCAGATGTTTAATCAACAGGAAAATAATCCTATTACAACTATTTATGGGGCTGTGACCACCGGTGAAATTTGGAAATTTTTGCGAATATGTAATTCTGTAGTTTCTCTTGATTTTAGGGACTACTATATTGTTCAAGATATGAGTAAAATATTAGGTATTCTCACTCAAGGAATTGGTAATGATTCAGCTGTTTTAAGCTGAGCCCATGATTAAATGCTTGGGATTGCTCGTCATTATTGATTCGTACAAAGAACAAATGACAAAGGACAAATAACAAAGAACAATGAAAGAACAACTAATCCGTTGGTTAAACCAGTTATTAATAGTAAACGTTTTTTTTGTTTTGTTAAGCTTTGTTTGGTTTGCGATCGCGCTTTTTGGTCGCTCAGTTGGTGTGCCCCTAGGTTTTGACCTCTGGTATAGCCTTTGGGAGCCTGTATTCACTCCAGCCATTGGTATTCTTATGGCAGGGGCACTGATAAGTGGGTTAACTAACTACATATCCAAACGACTCATTGCCTTGAGTCGTTTGGATATGTAGTTAGTTAACCCACTTATCA
>JAAHHL010001160.1 GCA_010672185.1 Caldora sp. SIO3E6
TTTAAACGACCGGCTAATAGCTCAAGTCATCTAAAGATGACTCAATCTTCCCAAAAATCTTTAGTCCACTTAAGTGGACTTTAGCTATTAGCCCAGAGTTTAAACTCTGGGTGGGTGTGGAAGCCAACCGTTAAGCTATCCCTAGTTTAAGTTGACACCAATGAATGCTTGCGCCCGCCAGTATCTATGTTTTCTAACCAAAAAGCCAGATTATTAATCATTCCGATGCAAACGGAATTGATATAATACCTTCCCCTTTAATATCAGTTATCGCATCTCTGAGGTAAAGTCAACTTTGACGAGCTTATCCTCAATTCCTTATTCCCCATTCCCAATGAGAAACGCTTTACTTTTTAGCAATCACCCAGACAGCATGAACAATTCCTGGAACATAGCCAAGTAGAGTCAGCAGTATATTGAGCCAAAATTGAGGGCCAATTCCTACCTGCAAGAACACCCCTAATGGAGGCAGAAAGATTGCACATATAATCCGAATTAAGTCCATTTTTTTATCTATATAAGCTCTATTGCCAACATTTGCTTCAATTATTACTAGTTTAGCACGGCAGTTTGTCCTTTCTTATTTATAGCAACCGCCAAGGCTATTAGGACAAGGGGCTTAAGCCCCTTGTTAACTTGCCTTACCTGAGAATGTCTTAACCGCGCTGGCGACTGCTATACATATCCGACCGGTAAACTCATCTTGTCAATAAAATTGAGACGATTACCTAATTTCTACCCTAATAAGTAGGCAACTGCTGTCAACTAACTATTGAGGTAAATTTACCAAATTTGGATAATTGCCCAGACAAATACTTCTTCAAGCCAAATCCTTCTCCCCTAGCTTCCCCAACTTTTGCCCGAGCAATCATTTACTAGATGCTAGGATCGTGGGCGCTAACAACAGAGCCCATCGCTTTTTGTCGTTATGGTTTCACAGCTACCTAAATCAATGTCACACAATTCGAGTTGGTGCTGCACTCGCACTCTTACTGGACATTCCCACTGGGTTCATACTGTAGCAATTAGTGAGGATGGCAAAACTTTAGCCACTGGCAGTGCTGACAACACTATTCAGCTGTGGAATCTTAGTACAGGCAAATCAATTTCTACCCTGACTGGACATTCAGACTTTGTGGTTGCCCTTACTCTTAGTAAAGATAGCAGAACTTTAGTGAGTGGTAGCTATGACAATACCATTAAGCTGTGGAATCCGAGTACTGGGCAAGTAATTTCTACCCTCACCGGGCATTCAGACTTCGTGAATTGTGTAGCCATAAGCCCCGATGGCAACCTTTTAGTTAGTGGCAGTAACGATGAAACTATCAGACTCTGGCATTTACCTAGCGGGCAGATAATTTCTATTCTCACTGGGCATTCAGACTTTGTGGCGGCTGTCGCTATCAATAAGAATGGCAACCTTTTAGTTAGTAGCAGTAATGATAGAACTATCAAGCTGTGGCATCTACCCAGTGGGCAGGAAATTCACACTATTGCTGGGAATTCATCCTTTGTTAATACCGTCGCCATTAGCCCTGACGGCAAAACTTTAGCTGGTGGCGGTGCTGATGGCATCATTAGACAGTGGAATCTGACTAATGGCAAGCTTATGTGCCCTCTTATCGGTCATTCAGGTGATATTCAGTCTATTGCTTTCAGTCCCGATAGTCAGATTTTAGCCAGCGGTAGTGGAGACAAGACGATTAAGCTGTGGAATGTGAGTACTGGTCGGGTATTATGTACTCTCAAAAGTCATTTAGGTGCAGTTTATGCTGTTACCATTAGTCCCGATGGGCAAACTCTGGTTAGTGGCAGTTCTGACAAAACCATCAAAATTTGGGAGATAGTTGATAAAATTATATAGTACAGCAGTCGCCAGAGCGGTTAAGACATTCTCAGGTAAAGCAACTTAACAAGGGGCTTAAGCCCCTTGTCCTAAGCCCCTTGTCCTAATCGCCTTAGCGGTTACTATAAATTATTTTTACCCTAAATGGCTACATTAACCAAACCGTAAGCTTTTCAACCTATTTTATTACCCCTTCATCATGATACAGCCTATTATTTTAGAAAAACTCGATAGTCTACCTGAATCTTTGCAATTGAAAGTGCTTCACTATATTGATTCTTTAATTGAGGAGCAACATAAAACCTTGGAGCAAGAAATCACCCCTAAAAAATATCGTATTGCGGGGACAATGAAAGGCATGATTATCATGTCAGATGATTTTGATGAACCACTTGAAGATCTAAATGACTATATGTAGGACTTGCTGAATAAGTCGTAATTTTCTTTCTTTGAATAGGTGTTAGGTTTTAGGTGTTAGGTTTTAGGGAATTTTCCACGAAGGTACAAGGTTTTTGGGCTAAAATATATAGCAACTGCCAGGGTGGTTAGGACAACCCCAAATGCTGAAACCTTTATCTGTCAATCTCTTCCCTTCTGCCTCAATACTACTAGGATAAGCTCGAATCCTCTCCCTCAGCTTTCTTACCTCCCACACTTCCCACACTCCCCACACTCCCCACACTCTCTTAACCGAGCAGTATTGCTTCCTGCCTTATAAACAAAGCGCGATAGACAGGTTCACCCTGAGAGAGAGTAGAGACTTCCCTTTCCGTGGAAACAGGTAGAGGGTTAGTTGCTAGCCAATCTTCCCCTTGTCTGTGGAAAGCTGGATGCTCATCGAAGCGATCGCACATTTCCTTGGCTACTACTTTAACATCAGATTGTAGCAAAGATCGGAAGAGTACCAGAC
>JAAHHL010001161.1 GCA_010672185.1 Caldora sp. SIO3E6
TCAAGCTTCCCCTACTTTGGGCAATGTTAGGGGGATTGAGCTTGCGTCTATTTTCCGTCGAATTGCCTCTACAGCTAGATAAGGGTATTCAGCAGTTGGGTGCAGCAGCTATCCCCGTTGCTCTGATTATTTTGGGGATGCAATTAGCCAGTACTCGCTTTGAGGTGGGGATTTATGAAATTTGTGCTGCTAGTTTGCGTTTGTTGGGAGGACCTTTGATTGCCTATACTGTTGGTAAACTTTTGCAGTTGGAGGGGTTAGATTTACAAGTTTTGGTGTTACAGGGAGCTATGCCAACAGCAGTTAATACAATAGTGTTGGTTTCCTTTGGAGGAGATGCTCCCCGTGTGGCAAGGACAGTAGTTGTTTCTACTCTAATGAGTTTTGTAACACTTCCCCTAGTATTGTGGATATTGGTTAAGTGATGAGCGAAGGAAAACTAACTGCATGGGACAGGTTTTTCATCCTCACTTCAGCTTTTCTAATTTGCTTGGTCTAACCCACCACAGCTCATCTGGTGATAGCTTGCTAATGATGCTTTCGATCCGCTTGACCCTTGTTTGCACCTGCTTCACCACCTGCTGCTTCACCACCGGCTTCATCACCTGCGGCTTCATCACCTGCTGCTCCTCCACCTGCTGCTTCACTGCCTCTGCAACCAGAACCTGTTCAACTTGATTATATTCGTACTGTTTACGACTTTGATTCCAGGCTTCTTCCTCAGTAGGCCAGGAATATTCTGGTATGAAATCAATATTTTCCATCTCGTCAGAGACAAACCATAAAAACAGTGGCAAGGTTCGCATATCAAGCATCACTTTTGTCAGGTCAGCATGAAGTTCGATTTGTTTTTCTTTATTCTTTATATCTTTACCAGCGATGTTGTAGATCTCATGAGGATCTTGAGTCAGATCGTATAGTTCATACTCGAACTTTTTACCATCCGGAGAAAAGTAAACTGAATATTTCCACTTCTGGGAACGAATTGTACGAATGAGCTGAGGTGTGTCGCTTAAATCATCTGGTAGGCGACCGTCATCATAAGCAAAGTGTACATATTCTCTGTCGATAGTACCTCCGGGATTTGTGAGCATGGGGGTTAAATCACGACCCCTGAAGGCAAAGGAGAATTGCTCATAGACCCCGGCAATCTTGGCTAAAGTTGGCAGGAGATCAATTGCACTTGCAAGGACTTCGGTTTCTTGAGGTTGAGGAAACAGCTTGGGGTTAGAGAAAACTAGAGGAACATGAATTGTTTCGTCGTAAGCATTATAAGGCTTCTCCCGTAATCCATGAGAAAGACACAGCTCACCATGATCGGAAGTGCGGATAATTAGGGTATCATTAGTTAAGTTCTTTTCTTCAAGAGCATCCAAGATTTTACCCATTTCCTTATCCACAAGAGTCTTGAGGTAAGCATAGAAACCTACATAGTTCTTCTGCACTTGGGTATCGCTGGAAATATCAATACCTTCCCTGTCACCCCGTTGCATCATCGCACGCCAAATGATCTGGACTTCAGGTTTAAATGCCAAGTCATCATTGATACTTTCCGGCAATGGCAAATGGTATTGATCGCCATCCTCCCTTTGATATCCTGTCAGCTCTTCTTCTCCATCATTATAATTAGGAGCAACCCATATGTCATGAGGGTTAACCAAGGACACAATCAGACAAAATGGTTTTGTTCCTTGATAATTCTCGATAAATTGAACGGCACTTTCCGCTGGAGGAGCTGGTAGAGCATCGTCACTTGTTGATGAGGTTCCATCTACATATCGTGCGTCGTTATTGTAAATTCTACCACCTCCCAAAGTCCGGGGATCGCTCTTAGAATCACCAGAGTCACTTGGATTCCATCCTACAAGACTATAAGTTTCTTTCATGTACTTAATATCTTCGGCTGTCCATATGGGTGTGCCGTCTTTTGGATGGCTTAAGTGCCATTTGCCTTTCCAAACAACATGGTAACCTGCTGTTTTGAGTACATGACCTATGCTAGTCTGGATTGGCTTCAGGTTATTCTCTGTATAGCCGATGGCTTTCGGGTTGCCTGCGGTTTTGTCCTTTGGCATTCCCAAGGTTTTGGCAACACCGTTTTCTGTAGGATAAGTGCCTGTCAGAAGTACTCCTCGTGCTGGCGAACAAGCACAGCTACCAATAAAGTTATTCTTGAAAGATAACCCATTTTTTTTCAGGCGTGTGTCTGTAGGTAAGTGTTGCTTCTCAAAATCAGGTAACCACTCCTGTGCTGCACTATCTTGGTCGTTCAGAAGGATTACAATGTTGGGTTTGTCTGGTAGATTTCCAATACTCATAGAATTAATGTGTTTCCTGAATTACAAAGCAAAATGCTGAAACATTTACCTGTCAATCTTTTCCCTTACCTGTTTTTCAAGTATCGATCTCACCCCTTAAGACTTTCACTAAAAACCCCCACTTATCTGCAACTTCCTCAATAATTTTGGTAGTGGGTTTTCCTGCACCATGCCCTGCTTTCGTTTCAATGCGAATCAGCACAGGTTGCTCTCCTCCATGAGCTTTTTGCAAAGCTGCGGCAAATTTAAAGCTATGGGCTGGTACTACCCGGTCGTCGTGATCAGCAGTGGTTATCATGGTAGCAGGATAGGCTGTACCCTCTTTTAAATTGTGTAAGGGGGAATAACTGTACAATACCTTAAATTCTTCTTCGTTATCGGGGGAACCATAATCGGCGCACCAAGCCCAACCAATGGTAAACTTATGGAAGCGCAGCA
>JAAHHL010001162.1 GCA_010672185.1 Caldora sp. SIO3E6
TATCCTACTTACTCCACCGTTTAGAAGAAGAAGCAATCCGCTACATGCGGGATCCATCAAACTTTGAGCTCATGGTAATGCCAGAGCCTGAATCTGACTACTACTAGTACAATAAATAACTTTCGCAGTAGGGGGTTATCTCTTCCATTCCTCCTATGGATGGGAGAGATATACCATTTAACTTAAATGCACCACACAATCAAACTTCCAACAATCCATATCTTTTCTGCAATTCCAGCAGCTTACTTCTAGCTTCCTCAGCATTATCTGCCAAGTCGGCAAATTCCAAGAATCGCTTCAACTCTTTTTTCAACAAATTGCGCTCCACTTCCCAAGCTTCTCGCCCTAAATCAGGTGGTAGTACAATCATATCAAAGACAGTTGCCCGTTCCTTACCTGGGTGCGGGCGCAAAACTCGCCCTCGTCGCTGAATGAATTGGCGGGGATTACCACTACTGGCGAGAATAACTGCAGTTTGAATAGCAGGGATATCTACCCCTTCATCTAAACAGCGAATTGCTACCAAGCCTTGCAATTCACCTGCTTCAAATTGATGACGTAACTGTTCTCGTTCTTTTATAGATGTCTGGGCCGTATAAGTATTGATGCGATAGCCCAATTCCGAGCCTAATAAGCGGGTAACTGCTGCTAACTGACTATTGAGAGAGTTACTCCAACTTGTGTCTACTGAACCATCCCCACAATAAAATAAGGTATGGTAGGTATCTAAACGATTAATCATTAATTGGCGCAAAGCAGTTAATTTGTTAGCTGCGGCTCCAATTAACCGGGCTCGTTGCATTAACAAAGAGGTCAGAGCATCATTTTTCTTGAGATCTTCTTCTTCTGCCAACGCCCAACCAATTCTTTTCGTTAATTTGGCATAGACTTTCGCCTCCGCTGCTGTTAATTCCACCAATATGGGATAGTAGAGGTAGTGAACTAGCGCACCCTGCTCAATTGCATCTGCTAGGGTAAGTTCTGGCTGTAATACAGGGCCAAAATAGTTAAATAAAACATCTGTTCCTTGATCATCAAAATATCTTTCCGGAGTAGCAGATAAAGCAAGACGTAAGCCCAGATGACGGGGTAAACTTGCTTCTAGCCGTGGAGAGCCAAGATTATGAGCTTCGTCTCCAATAATGAGGGTTTTATCAGGAAAGTACTTGAGTTGAGACTGGAAACCTTCTGTAATTAGGGTGGCATTCGTGGTGATGATACTGAGAAATGGTTGGTTACCAGCCTGTACGTTATATAATCTGGTAGAGAGTTGACTTTGCCAGTGGCGGACATTCTCAAAGGCAAGAATTGGCTCTAGATTAAACTGCTGGCATTCTCGCTCCCATTGGATGACTAGATGGCAGTAAGGGCAAACTACCAGCAAGACTTGTAATCCAATTTTTTGATAGAGTTCAGTGGCGATCGCTAAAGCTGTAATTGTCTTCCCACTACCGGTTGCCATCTTCAGAGTGCCACGCCCCCGATTGGCAAACCAATTAGTTATAGCTTGCTGCTGATAGTGCCGCAGTTGAATCAAGGAGGGTATCCTGGGAAAGTCTGTAGAGGGTTTACTGACTGAAAATGATTGAAATTGGTAAGTTTCCTTAGCTTCAGCTACAGCTAGGGGATGCATCCGATTTTTGTCAAAGGTGATTGTTTTACCATAATATAATAAATGTATATGCCTATTTTTATTATAAATCAATTAAAAAAAGAATGTACTAAAGCACGAGCCTGAGCTAATTCATCATGAGCCAAGGCAAAACCTTTCATCAACCAAATAAACGTAAAGCCCCAGATAATTCACCTCAAGCAGATGATGCTGTACTGGGAGGTGAATTATCGCCACCAGTAAGTGGCCTGGTTTTGGGAGGAATTGAAGGTGTCAAGCAGCGCTTGGGAAGTAACGCAGTTGAGCAACGGCTTACTGCTCTTAAAGATGCCCTTGATTACGGCGAAACTGGTTTAAAATTAGTGCTAGAATCATTGCATGATGAGTCACCCCAAGTACAGTTTACCGCTTACTCATTGCTCATTCAGCAGCAAGAGCCAATGATCCAACAGCAGTTACACCAAAAATTACCTTGGTATGAATTCGATGTAGTGACAGTAGATGCTCAAGGGATAGTAAGCAGTCACTATACGAAAAAAGCTCGATGTTTGATTGAAAATTTGGCAAATGGTGTCATCTTAGAAATGGTAGCTATTCCAGATGGAACTTTTCTCATGGGTTCATTGCCAACAGAAGAAGGGCATAGAAAAAGTGAAAGTCCGCAGCATAAAGTCACTGTTAAGTCCTTTTTCATGGGAAAATATCCAGTAACCCAGGCACAGTGGCAAGCTGTAGCTGTCCTGCCGCCAATCAATCGCCCTCTTAATCCTCATCCATCTAGGTTTATAGGAGCTAATTTCCCTGTTGAACAAGTTTCTTGGTACGACGCCGTAGAATTCTGCAATCGCCTCTCTCAAAAAACTGGATGGCAGTATCGGTTACCTAGCGAAGCAGAGTGGGAGTATGCTTGTCGAGCAGGTACAACTACACCATTCCACTTTGGGGAGACAATTAATACTGATTTAGCTAATTACTATGGAATATGTAGTGAATTAGGTTACCCTCAAGGTTTATATGGTGAAGGGTTAGAAGGAATCAGTCAGGAAGAAACAACTCCTGTGGGTAGCTTTGGCGTAGCTAATAATTTTGGACTATACGATATGCATGGGAATGTCTCAGAGTGGTGTGCAGACAGTTGGCATTA
>JAAHHL010001163.1 GCA_010672185.1 Caldora sp. SIO3E6
TTAAATCCTTGATTTATAAGCATTATAACCGATAGGATAAATTCTTAATGCCTTCTTACTTGTTACTTTTTACTTGTTACTTTTTACTTCCCTACCCGTTTCTAACCCACCATTTTAGCTGTGTCGCGCCAGTAGTGGCGTGACACACCTAAAACTGTGCAATAGAAAATCCACAGCATTTTGTAAATTCCGGGTTTGAACCATAAATGCTAATGCCTCATTTTAGCTGGGTCAGTCTACTACAATTGGTACTAACACCTAACACCTAACACCTAACACCTAACACCTAACACCTAACTAACCGTACCTGTTAAAGGTGAACTAGCACTAGCATAGCTCTTCACCGGCATACGACCAGCAAGATAAGCCAAATGCCCTGCTTCCGTTGCCATACCCATAGCTTTACCCATTGCTACTGGATTTTTAGCTAACGCGATCGCACTATTAATGAGTAAAGCATCTGCTCCCAACTCCATTGCATAAGCTGCCTCACTAGGAGTACCAATACCGGCATCTACTACCACTGGTACTCCCGCCTCTTCAATAATTATTTGAATATTCGCTGCATTCTTGATTCCTTGTCCCGAACCAATCGGTGAACCCAAAGGCATAACTGTGACACAACCCACTTCTTCCAGGCGCTTGGCTAATAAAGGATCAGCATTGATGTAGGGCAACACCGCAAAGCCTTCTTTTACTAATTGCTCTGCGGCTTCTAAAGTGCCAATGGGGTCAGGGAGCAAATATTTCGAGTCGGGGATCACTTCCAATTTGACAAAATTATTGTCCTCTTGACCCAACAATTTTGCCATTTCTCGACCCAACCGTGCCACTCTTACTGCTTCTTCCGCTGTTTTACAACCAGCGGTATTTGGCAACATCCACAGTTTTGTCCAATCCAGTGCCTCGGAAAGACCTTCATGACCAGGAGCTTTAGTTTGTACCCGACGCACAGCCACAGTGACAATTTTACTACCACTAGCAGCAATACTCTGCTGCATCAGTTCTAGGTTAGGATATTTCCCTGTACCAGTCATTAGACGAGAAGCAAAACTGCGACCGGCAATGGTTAACTGATTAGTAGTAGATGGTTCAGTAATAACTGAATCTTGGGATTGCACCGCTGCTGTCGGGTGGGAGTTACTTGAAACGCTAATCATATCATTTCCAGCTAAACAGCTATTACTTTCTTCTGCCTTCTGCTCTCCGGCTTGAAAAGAGACGGGGGGACGGGGAGACGGGGAGACGGGTCGAGATGGATTTTCCTTTTCACTGCCTACTGCCTCCTGCCTCCTGCCTCCTGCCTCCTGCCTCCTGCCTCCTGCCTCCTGCCTACTGCCTCCTGCCTCCTGCCTCCTGCCTCCTGCCTTCGTACCACCGTAAAACCGTTCGTAGTGAAAATAATTTAGTAGAGGGTCACTCTTCTGCTGCACAATTAAATCAGCTAGTAACAATGCAGTCACCGGTGCTAGAAGAATACCATTGCGGTGGTGACCTGTGGCTAGGAACAGATTTTCTAGGGGACTAGAGCCGAGAATCGGCAATTGATCCGGTGTTGTTGGTCGAAATCCCCACCAGCACTCTTGAATTTGCCAATCCTGTAATGGGGGATAAAGCCGTATGGCTCGTCCTAAGAGATTGTGAATCCCCGCTGGAGTATTGTGGGGTATCCAGCCGACATCCTCACTGGTAGCACCTACCAATAGACGACCATCTCGCCGGGGCACTAAGTAGGTTTGCTGGCCATAGATTACCCGTTGGAGCCTAGGTTGATGGTTGCCTAGGGGAACTTTGAGAGATAGCATTTGACCTTTGAGGGGACGTACTGGTAAGGGTAAGGTCTCCCCAAACCAAGCACCAGTAGCCAGAACATATTGATCTGCCTGAAATTCACCTTCCGAAGTTCTGACGGCACGAACAAGACGATTTTGTTGCTCAATTGCCTCAACTTCTACCCCCTCCCGGAAGTCTATGCCCAATTCCTGGGCAGCAAGCCGTAAAGCTTGAGTCAGTGCTCGATTATCTACCTGAGCATCTTCTGGATACCACCAGCCACCGACTACATCTATCCCCAAACCAGGTTGGGATAAATGAATAGCATCTTGGTCTAACCAGAGTGCAGTAGGAGCAGTATCCTGGTCTCTGCTTTCTGGATAACCATTTTGGCTATTGCTGAACTGGGGACTATTATATACAGGAGCTAAAAAGCCACAAGGCCAGTAGCCGGTAGCAGCACCAGTTAATTGTTCAAGTTTGCGAATCCACTCAGGATATAATGAGCGCGACCACAGGCATAAATCCAACATCGGACTAGGGGGAATAGCTTCTGCTTGAGGAGCCAACATTCCCGCTGCTGCTAAGCTGGAACCCTGTTGGAAATCGCGGTTTAAAACCGTAACCTTAGCGCCGCGCAAGTTAAGTTCCATTGCGATCGCTAAACCGATTACGCCACCGCCGATAATAATAATGTCACTTGCTGCGTTCATTGAATAAAAATTAGCAAAAAAGGAGCTGCAACAAGTTCCCTCATTCAGCAACTCCTTGAACTCCCAAACTCCGTACTTCTTTGAACAACTCCCCAAAGCACAATTTTTACCATAGTGCTGGCACTGGTGAGTTCTGGTTTGTTGAACCTTCTGGATCTGTAGTAACCCCCTCCGAATTTTGCTCCCTTGGTGGAGGAGGCGGATTATCTGCTTGAGCAATTGTTGATGAAGGTGCAGATGTAGGTGGAGGGGGCACATTGTTAGCTGGCA
>JAAHHL010001164.1 GCA_010672185.1 Caldora sp. SIO3E6
TAAAGGTTTAATTTCTGGAATTGCTGTTAAATCTTGAGGCAGATACTCTCCTGCAAAAATTAGGCTTTTAGCTAAGTTGTTTTTATTTAAGGCTAGCTCTATCGCTTTTCGGGGAAATACTTCATACTGTATATTCTGAGCATTAATACCAAAGATAATCTGATGCACAACTATACAAACTAAAACTAGCTGACAGATTTTGCGAGTTGGTAGCTTGTTTTCTATAGTTGCCAGAAATTCTAATCTTTCGCAAAGTAACAAAATAAGAATTGGTGTTAAAAAAGTTAACAGTCGCCAAGGGAATTGAAGATACGCAGCACCTGGGGCTAACTTATAAAACCAAAGAGCTAAAGGAAACTGGAGATGAACAAAGATGATTGTTGATAATATCAGAAATATCAATATTTTAGATTTTTCTTGGGATGTTTTTAAATCAAGAATTGATTTGTGAATTGCTATTTTGATAATTATCCCTATTAAAATAAGAGAAATTGTAATCCCTCGACCAATTTCTACAGAATATCCTCCTCCAGTATGACCCCAATCAAATTTTATATAGACTAAATAATCAAAGAAAGAGGTAAACTGCTTGCTGATATCAATAACATTAGTTAGAGCTTCCAGATTAAAGTCGGGTTTAATCAGAATAATTGCCAAGGCGTATATACTAATGTTAATCAACAACAGCCAAAAAAAAATAAGCAAATTTATTACTGATTGTTTGAGGAAGATGAATTTACTTTTACCATCCCAAAATGACAAAGCAAATATTACCATAATTGGCAACATTGCATAGTAAAAAATTATGGAATGGGCAAAAAATATTAGGCTTGTGACTAGGCCCAAGCCAATCCCTGATAAAGGTTCACCTCTAATTACTTTCATACCGTAATAGAGCAACCAGGGGATTAGCATAAAAGCAGAAAATTCTGCCATAGCACCACGGATTAACCAATCGGTGAAAGTGTAGTTGGCAAAAACTAATAATAAAGCAGCGGCAATACAGGAAAGGGAACGCAGTTGCATTAATTTGGCAGTTTTATGCATACCAACTGCCCCACAGGTTAAGAAGAGAGGTATGCTAATTTTAACTGACCAGTAAGTGGAGTGAATCAGCAGAGCAATTAAAGCTACAACTGTGGTATAAAGACGATGGTAAAAAAAAGGAAAGGGAGAACCATAACCATTATGAGCAAAAGGAGTCCACAAAGGGAAAAAATCTCCTGCTTGCATAGCTATGCGGAAAACTTCGACTCGTTCAAAAAACGACAGGTTCTCGTGATTGAGGGGCCAACCATCAAGGAGAAGAACATTTCCACAAGCTAGACAAGCAGCTAAAAAATAAATGGCAACAAGTAGTAAGGATTTTTTGAGCGACATAAAATAATGAGAAAAGCTATATTTATCTTTTAGTTGCTAAAACAATAAGTGAGATACCCATAGGTAATTGCACTTGACTTTCCATAATCAGTAGCCAATCTAAAATCATTTTGAGATAAGACTTTTTCGTTAATTGATTTACAGGATAAGCTTTTCGGAGCCAACAGCTATATAAGAGGACAACGGGAATCAGACTAGCAGCAAAATAGCGATATTTTTCGATTTTAAAATATCGGGATATTTTGCTGAGCAATTCTTGTTGAGTATAGCGTCGATAGTGACCGAGATTTTCATCATGAAAGCCGAAGAGCCAAGGATAGGCAGGTACAGAAATACAAATAGTGCCATTCAACTTCAGCATTTCCGAAAATTTTTGGATTACCTGGATATCATTTTCTATATGCTCTAGAACATCGTTAGAGACAATGATATCGTATTGATGCTGCGGTACATGTTCTTCAATGGGTTTGTTAAAAAGATTTAAATTAACTAGATTAGCTTCTGACTTCAGCTTTTGTGACAAAGATATTGCTTCACTATCCACATCAATGGCATCTACTTGCCAGGAATCTCTTTGAGCAAGCATGATATTCATTTCTCCGGAGCCACAACCAGCATTGAGAATCTGCATATCTTCTGTTTGAGGCAGCCAGTTCATAATGACCTTATATTTGTTGAGGGTATAAATATCATGAGATCTAGCCAAATAATCAGTTAATTTATAAGCCTTGTTTTCTTGTACAATATTCAATGAATTAATCCTCAAAAGATTGTAGTGCGATCGCGTAGCATGGGTGTCATTCTGAGCTTACTTACTCGGCATTCTTCATCTGTACCCGATAGGTAATCCCATAGACAGTTTGACCAAAGGGTATACCCCCTGTACGGTGGATGAAATTGAGGAAAGTCACGCTAATTAATAACTGAGCTAACACAATTGCCATGAGTAACTTAACTCGATTTTGGTAAAGTTGAGCTAGCCAGATGTAGGCAAAGGGAAATACTATAGCTATATAGTGGGAATGGACATTGACCCTGGCTAAAGTGAATGCGCCACCGACACCGAAAGCTAAAGCTTTAAGGTATAAATTTAACTGGGAGTCTCTCTGTTTAGTGGCAACCCGATGGCGAGATTTTTTTCTGGCTCTCCACCATCTGTAGAAAGGATAAATACCAATAATCGCTAAAAATAGATGGCTGGGAACCATTAAATAAGTAGGAATGCCGAAAATTAAAGGTTCACGGAGAAAATCAGACCAAAAAACTCCCCAGAGTACATTACTGAGATTAACTCCTAGAGAGGCAGTTAGCCATTGTAGATAAAATCGAGGAAAGAGGTTCAGAGATTGATTGATGGAATCAGTATGTTCTCCTA
>JAAHHL010001165.1 GCA_010672185.1 Caldora sp. SIO3E6
TGATAAGAGCATCATACAGATACAAGAGACTATAATTAATCGACTAACTTTAAGTGAATTATTTAACAAACAACAAACAACAAACAACAAACAACAAACAACCAATAACAAACAACAAACAACCAATGACAAATAACAAACCAATAAATCTCTTCGACTACGAAGCACTTGCACCAGAATATCTATCTCCCATGGCACTTGATTATTATGCCGGTGGTGCTTGGGATGAGGTGACATTAAGGGATAATCGTACTGCTTTTGAAGCACTGAAACTCTGTCCTCGGATGTTGGTGGATGTTAGCCAACGGGATTTAAGTACAGAAATTTTAGGAGAGCCGGTGGCAATGCCAATTATGATTGCACCGATGGCTTTCCAATGTTTGGCGCATCCGGAAGGAGAAATCGCCACAGCCAAAGCAGCCTCTGCCTGGGGAACAGTGATGGTTTTAAGTACCATGTCTACCAAAAGCTTAGAAGAGGTGGCACAAATTTCCCAAGAGACTAACCAATGGTTTCAATTGTATATCCATCGCGATCGCAACCTAACTCGTGCCCTAGTAGAAAGAGCGGAGGCGGCTGGTTTTAAGGCTCTTTGTCTAACAGTAGATGCGCCAATGCTGGGATGTCGAGAAAGGGACCGGCTCAATCAATTTACCTTACCACCGAATATGGAGTTGGCCAATTTAGCCACAATGGCAGATTTGGAGATTCCCAAAACAGCTGGAGAGTCGGGTTTATTGAGTTATTTTGCCCAGCAAATTGATCCAGGAGTCACCTGGTGGGATGTGGAATGGTTGCACTCCCTGACATCTTTGCCTATAGCCATTAAAGGAATCTTACGGGCAGATGATGCCTTAAGAGCGGTAGAATATGGAGCAAAGGCCGTGATTGTTTCCAATCATGGGGGTAGGCAATTAGATGGAGCGATCGCAACTATTGATGCCTTACCGGAAATTGTGGCAGCAGTGGGAGAGCAAGCTGAAGTGTTAATTGATGGTGGTATCCGCCGTGGTACTGATGTCTTGAAAGCTTTAGCATTGGGAGCAAAAGGGGTATTACTCGGACGTCCAGTTTTATGGGGGTTAGCTGTTGCCGGAGAAGCTGGAGTGCATCAGGTGTTGGAACTATTGCGAAATGAGTTGGATGTAGCTATGGGTTTAAGCGGCTGTGCAACAATACAAGATATTGACTCCAGCCTAGTCAAACGATTGTTAACATAGAGACTAATTTAACCATCATGCAGCTGCTGTGCCTCAGTAATGGTCACGGAGAAGACATCGTTGCTGTCCGAATTTTACAAGAATTGCAAACTCACCCAGATGCTCCAGAACTGGCAGCTTTACCATTAGTAGGTGAAGGAAGAGCTTATAGCCAAATCGAAGTACCGATTATTGGAACAGTGCGAACCATGCCTTCCGGTGGTTTTGTCTATATGGAATCCCGACAGCTGCTGCGAGATCTACGGGGTGGATTACTGCAACTTTCTTGGGCTCAATTAAAGGCTGTTCGTCGCTGGAGTAAAAAAGGAGGCGTCATCCTGGCAGTGGGGGATATTGTACCATTGTTATTTGCTTGGTTAAGTGGTGCAACCTATGCTTTTGTTGGTACAGCTAAATCAGAATACTATATTCGGGATGAATCTGGACGCTTACCAAATCGCCCCCGTTTCGAGGGTTGGTCCGGTTCCGTGTATTTACCTTGTGATCGTTGGCTGATGAAGCATCCCCGTTGCCAAGCAGTTTTTCCTAGAGATTCCCTAACCACAGAAGTATTGCAAAATTTTTCAATCCCAGCCTTGGATTTGGGTAATCCGATGATGGATAAGATTGAGTCAGAACCTCCAGAACCGTTATTCTATGACCCAGATGCAGAACTCAAAGAAATGGAGCGATCTTTAATTATCACTCTTCTACCGGGTTCTCGGGAACCGGAAGCTTATGAAAATTGGCAACAAATTATCTTAGCAGTCGCCGGTATAGTGGATACCTTCCAAGAACAAAGCACTCTTGCCAACTCTGCTATCCCATCACTAATATTTCTCGCCGCGATCGCACCAGCCTTAAGTCTGGAACCATTGCAGGAAATGTCGTTAGGTCAGGGTTGGGTAGAACAATCGATCGAATCTACGGCTATTAATTTTAAAGTCAATGACCCAACAGCCGTGGCCTTCTCTCAAAAAAATGCCACTCTAATTTTAACCCAAGATGACTATAACCTCTGCTTGCTGCAAGGAGACTGTTGCATTGCCATGGCAGGAACCGCCACAGAACAATTTATCGGTTTAGGAAAACCCGCGATCGCAATTCCCGGCAATGGTCCTCAATTTACTCCAGCTTTTGCCGAAGCTCAAACTCGTTTGCTAGGACCATCCCTAATTCTAGTCGAGCAACCAGAGCAAGTTGCCGGTATTGTACAGCAATTATTACTAGATCCAGATTGGTTACAGTTAATTGGGGAAAATGGTCGTCGGCGCATGGGTAAGCCGGGAGCAGCACATCGCATTGCCAATTGTTTGAAGGAAAAATTGATACCGTAGGGGCGCACCGACGTGCGCCCTCAGATGTGTACCCTCAGAGGGTGAGGGAAAAAAGGTGTGGGGAGTGTGGGAGGTGTGGGAAGTGTGGGGAGATGGAGAGAAGTAACTTAGTTGACAATTTACAGTACAACAAAGTAGTATAAGTAGGTTGTCAACAACAGTTGAGGTAACAAAATATCTATTACCCATGCCCAAGCTGCACCAGTATCGA
>JAAHHL010001166.1 GCA_010672185.1 Caldora sp. SIO3E6
TAGGTAGGTTGGGGGGTGAACGAAATTTTGGGTGGGATTTCTTGAGCTTTGTATCCAAAAATTATCAGTTCTCTCTTCTTCCTCCGCTCCTCCGCTCCTCCGCTCCCCACCCTTTTTTTCGCTCACCCAGGTTGGGGAGTGAGATAGCGCAACCCAACCTACCTAAAGCATATTTTGGTTCGTCGCACCACTACTACAACAAGTTCTCGTTGATGCAATCAACCTTGCAAGTCTTAAAATTCGCCCTACTTGGGTTGCGCACAATTTTTGTAAAACCAGATGCTTTACCATCCTCTTCCTGAAAGATGTATTCTTCAAGGACGGGAAACTGATTGTCGGAGACAGACTCTGTAGCTGTATATAAACTGCAATGGAAGCGTGGGCCGATCTCCACTTCATGGAAATCGCCATTTATAATTTCAACTTGGTAAAATTCGTCCTCTTTTATCACCTCGTCTTTCGTGAAGGATGTGATGGTGTCTATCTCACCATGAATAGTTAGCCCTTTCAGTCCATCATTAACATCTCTGACAACACAGGCTACATCACACTTGTAGCTACCTTTGATATCTAAGGTGCTGCATCCTGCTGCGCTAGCAGCCAGGTTTCTACTAAAGACCAGTCCCATAGCTAGCATTACTGTGATTAGCAAGTTGAAGAGCTGGTATCGTCTTGTCTTGTTCATTATTTTTCCTCAATAATCTAATAATCTAAGGTAACTCAAATATAACGCCCAAAATTTTTGCTAAGTAAGGGTTTTGCGATCGCGCGACAAGAGAAAACCAGATTAACCAATTATCAATTATCAATCCCTCATCGGAAATCCATCAGTTGCTCGATCTCTAAAGGAAACGGACACTGACTGGGAAAATCGAATCCTGGGTAGTCTTGGCGAACTCCCTCCAAGGCAGTTTGCCAACAAGTGGGCAAAACTTCGTTAGCGTAGCACTTTAGACTGGGTGAATCCTCGAAGAGATCCTGAAGTTCTATCCGAAAGTTGCGAATTTCTACCTCCCAATGGTGAAATTCCTGGGGAAGTGGCAGATAGTGACGTTTGAGTAGATGAGTCAACAACTGTCGCAAAAAACTTTTGACCTTACGCTGATCGCTTTTACCCAAGCTATCTACCTCCTCAATAAGATGCTCCCAGTCTACCTTTTGATAGTCCCCTGCTCTTAAATTCTTGATAGTTTCCGCAACCCATAATCGAAAGTCTTGCTCATAGATTGTTTTTGTATTCATATAATTTTATATATAGGTATAAACCTGGCCTATTGTGAAAATATAATAGCAAAGAATATAGAGTACGTTAGGGAACTAACCACAGAGGCACAGAGGAACACAGAGAACCTTATCCCACATCCCACACCCTAAACCCAGTCTCTTAACACCGATGTCAACCTGATGTTCTAAACTTAGATGATAATTATCTGATTTAGAAAAGGAACCCATATGCGACTGTCTCAGATGCTCTTTGTTACACTGCGGGAAAACCCAGCGGAAGCAGAGATTCCTAGTCATCAACTTTTGCTCCGTGCCGGTTATATCCGTCGCATCGGCAGTGGCATCTATGCCTATTTACCTCTGATGTGGCGGGTGCTGCAAAAAGTATCTCAGATAGTGCGAGAGGAAATGAATGCCACTGGTGCGCAAGAATGCCTACTGCCCCAAATTCAACCGGCAGACTTGTGGCGAGAATCAGGGCGCTGGGATACTTACACTAAAGCTGAAGGAATTATGTTTGCCCTGACGGACAGACAAGAGCGAGAATTAGGCTTAGGACCAACCCATGAGGAAATAATCACCACGATCGCAAAGGAGATGATTCGCTCCTATCGCCAGCTACCTGTAAATTTGTATCAGATTCAAACCAAGTTCCGGGATGAAATTCGACCCCGGTTTGGTTTGATGCGGGGCAGGGAGTTTATTATGAAGGATGCCTATTCCTTCCATACAGATGAAGCCAGCCTGAAACAGACTTATCAAGATATGTATCAGGCTTACAACAATATGTTAAACCGTTGTGGTGTGGCTTTTAGACCGGTTGACGCTGACTCCGGAGCCATTGGTGGTTCTGGCTCCCAAGAGTTTATGATCTTAGCGGATGCTGGGGAAGATGAAGTTCTCTATACAGAGGATGGTAAGTATTCTGCCAATGTAGAAAAAGCGGTTTCCCTAGCGCCGGATGCTGAACCTTCAACCTTTACTAGTTACGAACAACGAGAAACTCCCAATACACCAACTATTGAATCCGTCTGCCAACTCCTCGAATGCTCTCCCACTCAGGTAGTGAAAAATGTCCTTTACCAGGCAGTCTATGACAACGGCATGATGGTGCTAGTGCTATTGATTATCCGAGGGGATCAAGATGTTAATGAAGTGAAGCTACAAAATGAGCTAGTGAGGTTAGCAGAGCAATACAGCGCGAAAACCCTCTTGGCTCTCACTGTACCGGATGCGGAGGCTCAGCAGAAATGGGCAGCGAAACCCCTACCTTTAGGCTATATGGCTCCTGACTTGGCAGACGATTACATCAAATCGGCTTCAGATATTGCCCCTAAATTTTTGCGGTTGGTAGACCAAACGGCAGTTGAGTTAAAAAGTTTTGTCACAGGATCTAACGAATCCAGCTATCATGTGGTAGGAGCTAATTGGGGAGAACAGTTTGAGTTACCCAAGTTAGTAGTAGATGTGCGCAAAGTCAAAGCAGGCGATCGCGCTGTTCATGACCCTAGTCAAATTTTA
>JAAHHL010001167.1 GCA_010672185.1 Caldora sp. SIO3E6
CTCTGTATCACAACATTGAGCACACTATCCTTGTCGCTTTAGCAGGACAGGAAATCTTACGGGGTAAGTACCTCTTAGAGGGTAACGTGTCTCCTGAAGACTGGTTGCATTTCCTCATCTCTTTGTTGTGCCATGATGTTGGCTATGTCAAGGGCGTATGTCAACAAGACCAGATTACCAAGAGATTGTATACCACGGGAATGGAAGACGCGATGGTTTATATTGCACCAGGTTCTACCGATGCATCCTTAACTCCATTTCATGTAGACAGAGGGAAACTGTTCGTTCAAGAGCAATTTAGCGATCGCTTACCCCTCGATACTGAAGTGATTGAGGAGAATATTGAGCTAACCCGTTTTCCGGTACCAGCTCATCAGCAGCATTCAGACACCTTTAGCTACCCCAGTTTAGCAAGAGCAGCAGATTTAATTGGTCAGCTATCTGACCCTCATTACTTACACAAAATTCCTGCCTTGTTCTATGAATTTGAGGAAAATGGTGCGAATAAGAACTCCGGTTGGCGTACTCCTGGTGAACTGCGCAAGAATTACCCAGACTTTTTCAGGAATGTTGCTTTCCCCTACATTCAACCCGCATTACGCTACTTAGAACTGACATTTGAGGGCAAACAAATTGTTACCAATCTCTACACCAATGTCTTTCAGGTAGAACAGGAAAATTAGGTCTAGTGGCGTGACACACCTAAAAATGTGTAATAGGAATCGACAGCTTTTGTTTTAAATTCAGGGTTTGAGTAATTTTCTATTTTACCATTTTAGCTGTGCCACGCCACTAGTTAGTTATAATCGATTTATTGAATTAATTCCTCAGACTTTGATGCCTTTAATCTTATATTTAAATTGTCGTGATGTAGAAGTAACAGTAATCAGTTTTATTGACAGTACACCGATACCAATTTGTCATGCTAAAAGAGCTAAAAGAAATAAGGTATTTAGTGGTTTACTGGAGTTTAGACTATCGAACTCAGGTATTGTGGGGTGAACGAAATATGAGGTGGGATTTATAGCCTCAGTGTTAACAAATGATAAGTTCTCTCTTGTATCTCCATCTCCCCACACCTCCCACACTTCCCACACCTTTTGAAAGCTCACCCCCCGTGAGCTGAAAAACACTACCCCGGAGCCTGACGCACTAAAACTACTGTACTATCAACTCCCTTGGCGATCGCTTAACCCAGAGTTGTTTTTGAGATCGGTGAAATACACACTAATTAAGTTCTAACTAAAGGCTACTGTAACGACACAGTAACTATTTGAGTAGGCTTTGCTGTTACTGTGATAATTTTATCTTCAGGGGACGGCGGTCAAGCATAGCTTTAGTTGTGAAGAGTGCAATATTTCAACCTCTCCTCCAGTTTTCTGGGTTTATCGTTCTATTCTACCATCATCAACAGCTGCTCAAGTATTTCTGCCGCGCTGCACTAGAATGGTATCAGCCACCAATGGTACAGCTGTTGGTACTGAGTGCCTGCGAAACCGCTCTCGGTGATGACAATGCAGAAATGGGTTTTGCAGGATTAGCGGTAAGAACTGGTGTCAAGTCTGCCTTAGGAAGTCTTTGGCGAGTAGATGATGGTGGCACAGCAGCTTTGATGAGTGAATATTACCATCAGCTGAGCCAAGAAGAAGTCACCATTAAAGCCGAAGCACTCAGACAAGCACAACTGGCTATGCTACGGGGAGAAGTCCACATTAAGTCTGGTAAGTTAGTAGGAAATGGTATAGAAGTGCCTTTACCAAAAGCTCTCGAATCACTATCAGACCAAGATTTCTCCCATCCTTTTTATTGGGCAGGCTTTACCATGATTGGTAGTCCTTGGTAAGTTGTTTATTTTATTCAAAAAAACGACAATTTTACTGGACAACTTATCTAGAACACCGATTCAGTATTCCTATTTACGCCACAATCAACATCCCAGGGCGAAGCATTCGGACAGAAACACTAGGGTTTGAGACGATAAATTATCGCCCGAATGCTTCGCCCCTACATCTAATTCTGGTTAGTGAATCGGTGTTCTAGAAACTCTAGAGCTCTCCGCATCTCTGTATCCCTACATTTATAGATATAGCGGTCGCCAGGGCGGTTAAGACATTCTCAGGTAAGGTAAGTTAACAAGGGGATGGCAGCCGAATGGCACGCTTGATAAGCGCCAAAGCGAGCCAAGTATAAGGGTGATGCCCACAAGTAAATAGCTGCTCGCGAAACCTCATCGGAGCGATCGCTTAATCTCATCGGAGCGATCGCTTAACCCCATCGGAGCGATCGCCAAAAAGCTCTATCTCTCACCCGGAAGAAAAAACCTTGCGTGTTCAGTCAAACTAAAACCACCCCACAACAAGGCCAAAAAAATGTCTAGATCTAGAATGCCAAATCGTGCACAAATTCTCAAGGATAAATTTAGACTTTCTGTGGGGCTACCATTCCGAGAATTATTACCACAAGCTTATCAATAACAACAGCTCACTGAACTATCAATTAAGTACCGAAATCGTTTGTTTAACCCAGTAGTAACATTATAACGCCAGCGAGAATAATCAATTTCAGTACTGAAACCGTCAAATCTGAACACTGTTACCTGTTACCTGTTACCTGTTACCTGTTACCTACCTTCACCGGTAGATTTTCGACAGGCGTGCAAGATCTCAGTAACACCAATACCTCAAAACTCACCTACCACCTGCCACCTACCACCTAGATCGGACACTGGAGTGAATGTTCGATA
>JAAHHL010001168.1 GCA_010672185.1 Caldora sp. SIO3E6
CATCACCCCAAACCTCACAATCTTCAGCCAGTAGAAATTAACGTACTACTGGTAGAAGAGACTGAGAAACCGGCTGATGGTAGTCAACCTATCCGTTGGTTGTTACTCACCACTTTACCCTTAGAACCAAATCCAACTATAATTCCACTTTTTAGTTGTGCAACAAATATTAATTCGTTAGTTAGATATCTTGCTTCTTTTTGACTCTTTAAAATTGCATCTATTTGGCTTTTATTGTATTTTTCATGGTTTAATAATGAAATTGATAAAGACTGTAAATTAATGATTGTCTCTATCTCATCAAATGTCGCTGGTCGAATGATAATTGTTGTCATTACAATAAAATATTAAATATCAACACTTGGGGAAGGCAGGCAGTGAAGCTTAACTCAAAGCTGTAGAACAGGTGACTCATTGTGCTTATTTGGAGGGACTAAAACGAGCAATTGAAACTCTCAAGCTGGGGTGGTCAGGTTTAATGGAGGAAGCAGTTAAAAACAAACAGCAGTAGAGGCCATCTGGTTCGCGAATTTCATTTGCGAACCAGACTCCCCTTTTCTACATCCCGTGAAAAGTCAGACCCTAGATAAGGAGAGAGTGCTAGTAGTATCAAATCAATTATAATTAAATTATCTTGCTTAGATGAAAGTAGATTTTGTCTAAATTACTTGTAATTTAATACACAAAAATTTAGCAATATTAACCTAACTTTACACCAATAATTACCAAGTCTCAAGCTAGGCTTGGTAACTTGAGGAGACCCAAGCCAATGTCCAACCAAATTCAAAGTCAATTTTCCCTCAAACAACCAATAGTTGGAATCAGCTTAATCACAGTAATAGCTGTAGTAAATTCGTTTTTTCGCTCCAGTACTGTATACGTTCTCTTGCACAATGCCGGAACTGATAACGAGGAAATTCATACAATTGTCTTTAGTAATCCTAATGATGAACATGACAATAATCCTAACCAGAAACTGGAATATGACAAGACCCCTCATACAGTCCTAATGTTTGAATCCAAAAACGATGCCGTTCGCTTTAACTCAATGTTGTTTGATCAAGATTTTCCAACGCTTACAGTGGAAGCAATAGACGCTCAGGAAATTCTAATCTTCTGCCAAAGTTTTAGTAATTACCACTGTAAACAAATTCCAGAAGGAGCAGATATAGTACCACCAAAAAATTATTATTAGAATTGACTACCTCCCAGACTGCTGCAAGAAAATGGTATCTTTTAGCTCCAAAACCTTGTACCTTTGTGGAAAATTCCCTAAAACCCAAAACCGAAAACCTCACCTAACACCTATTCAAACCCGAAAATTACGACTTATTCAGCAAACCCTAACTACGATAAGTACTCAATTCCCAATTCCCAATTCTCCATTACCTCCAATCTCCTACAAGAGTGTAGGCTGCCCAATCAGATGGCCTTCTGCCATTACCTGGAACACCTCTATCATCTAAAAAATACTTCTGGGTTCTGCGGAGTGCCTCTATCCTACTCGTTTTACTCTTAATCAATTCCTCGTAGAAGTGCTTCATAAACTCAGCAGTAAAACCATCGTCAACACTCCAAAGAGTTGCCAGAGTACTGCTAGCTCCTACCTTAACTGCGGCACCAGCAATGCCTAAAGCTGCTCGTTTATCGTCAGAGGCAGTATCGCAAGCACTAAATACTAATAAATCTAGAGTTTGGTAATTTTTGCGGTTTTCTGACAGGAGTATTCTATCCAACTCATTAATATAAATTTTTGCTTCTGGTGCAGCGATAAAGGTTTGACTCAAGTCCGAACTAAATTGTCCGTGAGTTGCTAAATGAATTACATTGTAACTAGATTGGTTAATGTTATCTTCTAGTTTTTCTTTAGTAAATTCTTCCTTTTGGTCGAAAAACACTCTTGTTTTATTGAGCAATTTTTTGATATGGTCTACTTCATCTTCTAGAGACTTCAGTTGCTCAAAGTCTCCAAATTGAGGCTTTTCGACAGCAACGATTAAACTATCTAGCTTAACATCCTGGAAAGGCTTGCCGTTTTTGAGTAGCCAACCTGTACTGAGCACTACCCCATATTCCTCGCTTAAATATTTATCACCATCATGCAGTGCAGCTAGGGGAATATCAGTTAAGGGACTGTCGGGAATAAACACTAAAGTTTTTTCTGTACTATTGGCAAAATGATTAGTCAACTGTTCTTGAGCAGCAGAGCCAATTAGCAGGTTATACAAGTTTTGAGCAGCTTCTTTAATTATTGTTATGGTCTGAGCATTATCAGTTAAATTCCAAACTTGCTCATCTATATAGTCTAAGAGATTTGGGTACTCACTACGGGTGAACGAAATTTTGGTTGGTATTTCCATTCTCCGCGTCCCCGCGTCCCCGCGTCTCCGCGTCTGTTTTTTTGTTTCCCAAACCATTTTTTCGCTCACCCACTCACTACTGACATAGTAAAGTGGTTCTTCCAGACTGGGTAGGTTGATAATGACACCAATTTTATCCCGGAGGACAATGGGATAAATGGTTACAGCATTTAGTTGCTTGTCTTTGATAAACTCATCAATAGAAGACCGATTTTTATCCCCCTGTAAACTACAAATAAACAAGGTTTCGATTTCCGCTGCTTGGAAACTTTGGAAATAACGAAGAGCCTCTTTAATCGCAGTCGGACTAGGCTGATCTTTCCCAGAAGTTGGTTCGAGCAATAGTGCAATTAACTGTCGGTAGGCTGGTTCGACATTCTGCC
>JAAHHL010001169.1 GCA_010672185.1 Caldora sp. SIO3E6
TTGGCTCAAAAACCTGGCATCGACCCGGAAAATCCCTGGGTAACTTTGGGGGATACAGCGGATAAATGCTGCATTCCTTCTTACTTATTACTTGTTACTTGTTACTTGTTACTTATTCAGCAGACCCTAGTTATAATTCCCTTCTCCCTTGCAACCTTCTTTCTTCCCTCCTGCCTCCTGCCTCCTGCCTCCTGCCTCCTGCCTCCTGCCTCCTGCCTCCTGCCTCCTGCCTCCTGCCTCCTGCCTCCTGCCTCCTGCCTTGTCGCAGCCAAAGTGTAAGTATTCAACCGAACTTGATATTAAGCATAATTTGCTGATGCTTTACGATATGTATCAACAATTTTTTGGGCCTTAACATCCCAAGTAAATTCCATGGCACGCTTAATCGCTTGGCGGGACATATTTTGACGCAAAGCTTGATTCTCGACTAATTTTTCAATACATTTCTTCAACTCTTGAATAACAAAATCTCTAGCAACTGGATTAATACTAAAACCTGTTTCTTCAGTAACATATTCACCAATCCCTCCATTATTGACCACAATACAAGGAAGACCACTAGCCATAGCTTCTAATACTACTGCTCCGCCGAACTCACGTATGGAGGGAAAACAAAAAATATCAGCACTACTGTAGTATTTGATTGTTTCCTGTTGGGGAACCCAACCAGTGAAATTAACTATTTCTCCCAGGTTAGCCTGCTGCACCTGTTGCTCTAAGGTATTTCGTTCAGAACCGTCTCCCACAATAGTTAAGGATATTTTTTCCTGTATAGAGCCTTCTAATTGATTAACTGCTTCAATCAGCATATCAGCACCTTTGTAAGGAACCAGTCTGCCGACAAACAGGAGCTTGACAAGTTTATTCGGTTGAGACTTAGCCTCGCCAGCTTCTTGCTCTTTTTTGATAAATGAATTACTGATGCCATTTTCATAAAATAACTCAATACGTTGATTTTCGAGATTAAATACCTCTCCCAGAAAATTTAATGTATAAGTTGAGCCAGCCAGAATGTGATCAGCTTCTTGATAAGTTCTCCGATAACCAGGAATGATGAATCGACCGACCATGCGCATAAAATTAAAATAAGAAAACTCTTGGAGAGCTACTTCTCGGAAACTTTTGGGAAAAGGTACTCCGCCATTTACTGGTCCAAGAATAAAGGGTTGGTTTTGACATGCTTTCACCACTTTTACTGGATAGCGTGGCATCATGGGTGTGAGGGCATGAACGATATCGTAGTCCCCTCTGAGGATTCGATGCTTAAAAGTACTGTAAACTAAGTGATTGAACTCACCGTAGAGGGGATATGTCAGTACATGACGAAGTGGCCAAATTGTCTTCTTCTTGATTGTGCTTAACCGTTTGGCAATTTTATAGTACTGCTTGAGTAATTTACTTTCAGCAATGTAGGTAATATCTCGATCTCCATGAATTTTTTCTAAGGCCGACTGATTCCTTTCATGGGTTACAAGAGTGGTGTCAACTAGTTTGCTAATACTCTCGTAGTACCTATATCCTTCTAAGGGTACTGAAGCCCACTCAGGATTACATTCATTAATAATCAATAAAACCTTAAACTTGTTGCTATTCATTATACCAGTTAAATCTCTCAGCCAGCAAATATAGCAGTTGCCAGGGCGGTTAAGACATTCTCAGGTAAGGAAAGTTAACAAGGGGCTGCCATCCCCTTGTCCTAATCGCCTTGGCGGTTGCTATAATTCTATTGAGCGTACAACATGGACAACCATTTATCAATTTCAGCTGCTTGTTTCTGAGTTGGACGCAATCTGTATTGGTCAGCTGTTCTCATGAAAAATTACCTCCTGGTTAATTATACAATTAAAGATAATTAGGGCTTGCTTCAAGAAGTGCGCAAGCTATACCAGACAATGCTTTCAGCTGTTAATAAGCCAAGTATTGTACAAGGAAATGTATCAAATGGGCTCAAAAAGCTGGCATTGTTGTGGAAAATCCCTGGGTAATCTTCAAGCTGAAAGCTGAAAGCTGACGGCTGAAAGCTAAAAACTGATAGCTAAGGACTTATTCAGCAGACCCTAATTACTATTCATGTTAAATCGCGATTGCTTGTCCACCATTCATCTGCAAAGTAGTCAGGGTTTGGGGTGTAGGGTGTAGGGAAAAAGATGCTCAATGCGACAATCGGTAGGGAGGGTTGAATCTGGTAATGAAGATGGAATTAGCTTGATGAGGGTTGATGAGGTTCTCATAAGGCACAGAAGTTACAGCGTAAAGCGCTGTAACAAAGTACAGCAAATAAAAGTCCTCTTTGCTAAGCTATCAATTCGCTAATACTAATTTGGCAAATTTTATTGTGAGCTTGCCAATGTCGAATAAGGGTAAAAAAAATACCCTAGAGTTGAACTCTAGGGCTTAACCAGGGTGCATCTACCATTCAATCTTTCTGAAGAGATAGGGATTATCCGGAACATTTTTGGTAATTTGCTCAATTTTGTTAGAACTAAATCTTAAATCCGGGTAACTACTCCCTTTTTTGCCAAGAAAATCCAGGATGCGGAGGAGCAGAGGAGCAGAGGAGCGGAGGTGCGGAGGTGCGGAGGTGCGGAGGTGCGGAGGTGCAGAGGTGCGGAGGTGCGGAGGTGCGGAGGAGCTGGGGAATAAGAGAGAACTGATAATTTTTGGATACAACGCTCAAGAAATCCCACCCAAAATTTCGTTCACCCCCCAGTTAGAAGGGAAAAAAATTTATACCTAAAAGGG
>JAAHHL010000117.1 GCA_010672185.1 Caldora sp. SIO3E6
TAAACGAGGACAGGAACCGGTGATGGTTCAGGCTTACCTACCAGCAGCAAAGGATGGAGATAAGCGGATTATTCTCTTGGATGGCGAACCCATTGGAGCAGTGAACCGTATTCCCACTGGTAAAGAATTTCGCGGCAACATGGCAGTGGGCGGTAGAGCTGCCAAAACCGAGATTACACCCCAAGAGCAGCAAATCTGTGCTCAGGTAGCACCAAAATTACAACAAGATGGCTTGTATTTTGTCGGCATTGATGTTATAGGAGGCTACCTTACAGAAGTCAACGTCACTAGTCCCACGGGCATCCGGGAGATTGACTTGTTCAATGGTACTCGTATAGGAGAAAAAGTGATTGAATGGGTTTGTCGTTAGTTATTGGTTATTGGTTGTTTGTTATTGGTTGTTTGTTATTGGTCATTAGTCATTGATACAAACAACAAATAGTGAATAAGCTGTTCTGCATTTAAATTTTTAACCCGAAACCCTTGACATAAGGAGTCTGGACTTCAAAAATCCCAATTTAAATGCGTCTTAGCTTAACGAATAACGAATAATAAACAACAAACAACAAACGACAAACAACAAACAACAAACAACAAACAACAAACAACAAACAACAAACAACAAATGACAAATGACAAATGACAAACAACCAATTGGTGTCGCGGTTGTCGGCACTGGGTTCGGGCAAAAAATTCATATTCCTGGCTTGCAGGCTCACCCCCGAACTCAGGTAGCGGCGGTTTATCACCGAGATATCGAACAAGCTAAAGCGATCGCTACTACCTATAACATACCCCATGCTTGCGATCGCCTCGAAGAGATTCTAGCTTTGCCAGAGGTAGCAGCAGTAAGCATTTCTACACCACCATTTCTTCATTATGAAATGGCGAAGGCTACTCTGGAAGCAGGGAAGCATATGTTGCTCGAAAAACCGATGACTCTCCAGGCAGCAGAAGTAGAGGAACTTTACCAGCTAGCCACTGCCAAAGGGGTTGTTGCCATGCCAGATTTTGAATTTCGCTTTGTACCAGCATGGCAAAGGTTGGCAGAATATCTCGAAGATGGTTATGTGGGACAGAAGCGACTTATCAAAATTGACTGGTTAGTATCCGGTCGTGCGAACCCCCAAAGAACCTGGAACTGGTATGCTCAAAAAGATAAGGGAGGGGGAATCTTAGGAGCAGTAGGTTCTCACGCTTTTGATTACATCAGTTGGTTGTTTGGTCCGATAAAACGGTTGTGTGCTTTACTGAGTACCGCAATTCCTGAACGACCAGACCCTACCTCTGGTGGTAAATTAAAACCAGTAGACGCGGATGATACCTGTTTGCTCTTACTGGAATTAGCCGATGGTACTCCCTGTCAACTAAATATTAGTTCTGTCACTTATCAGGGGCGGGGACATTTTGTCGAAGTCTATGGCGATCGCGGTACATTAATCTTAGGTAGCAGTAATCAGAAAGATTATGTCCACGGGTTTCAGCTGTTAGCAGCACCAGCAGGAGAAGATCTCACAGAAGTGAAAATTCCCCAGCGGTTGGCATTTCCCCAAACCTATCCCGATGGAAGGCTTGCACCATTTATTCGAGTAGTTGACCAGTGGGTACAAAGTATTAATAGTGGTAAAGAGATTATACCTTCTCTGAAGGAAGGGGTATACTCCCAGCTATTGATGGATTTAACTCATCAATCCTATGAAACAGGTAGCTGGGTAGAAGTACCGAGTTGAGGTGTTAGGTGTTAGGCAATGGAGAATTGAGAATTGAGAATTGAGAATTGAGAATTGAGAATATAGATTTTTTTGCCCAAAGTCCAATTCCATATATAGGGTCTTTTTGAGCCCCAAACACCATATATGGGAGTTGACAAAATGCACCACCCTTTAACTTGTCACCAATGACCAATGACCAATGACCAATGACAAATGACCAATGACCAATGACGATCTTCACTCAAATGGTACCCACAACAAATCCGTCACCCCAGGTTCAAAACCAGATTGGCTGAGCAAAGTCGTTAGTTGTCCTCGGTGATGAGTTTGATGATTGAAAAAATGTAGTGCAGCGTGCCATAGAGGGAAAACACATTCCCGTGGTTGAGAAACACTGGTAAAAGTTAAGGGTAAAGCTAGCTGTTCCTCAGTGAGGGAATCAACCCAATCTTGAATTTCTTTGTCAGTATTTTGGCGTTCTTGATGCAGAGTTTCAAATTCCGTATATAGCTCTTGAGCAAGAGATTGAATCTCGAAAGGTTGAGCGTAAAATCTACCCAGCCAAACCTTATCGGCTAACAGGATATGGTTAAGGGTTCCATGAATCGAACGAAAAAATGCCCCCCGGTCTTCTTTGCGTACTGAATCGGGAATAGCTTCACAAACCTGATACAACCGCTTATTCATCCATTGGTTGTATTGAGAAAGTCTTTGAAAATAGTCAGTGGTTTTGTTCATAATTCAAGGGTTGATTGGCAGTCCAGATATAGCAACCGCCAAGGCGATTAGGACAAGGGGGCTTAAGCCCCTTGTTCACTTGACCTTACCTGAGAATGTCTTAACTGCCCTGGCGACTGCTATACAAATCATGCAAGCAAAGTGTTAGGTTATTGAAGAATTGCTACCGAGGGCATTAAGACGCTGCGATCGCCGATACAAAAACAGTGGTAATCCCAGAGAAGGGCCGACAAGCACCGTAGCAAAACCGTAAATCCAGAGCTTTTCCATACCCAGACGTTTGCCTTCAATGTAGGCAAGAGTCAACACAGCCAAAGCAGAAACAATCACATCTAGCCAAGCGGTGAGGGATGCGGCACTAGCGATCGCTTGTTGGATAAATTGTCCCACATTAAACTGGTGAGTGAACAAAAAGTGAATGGCTGGACTAAGAGGGAGTAAAGAACCTACCACGCACAACAATAGATAAATCATCGGGTTCTCCTATCACTTAAATTTTTGCTCCCACTCTATATCTGCCTCTATCCACGGATAGAAAAAAGGACTATTAAATTCGGGCATCTCTTCACTCCTAAAATTCAATACTTACTCTGAATTTACGCTGATTTTGGGGTCAAGCAAGTTTCCCGTTATTTGTTCCCTGGTTTGTTTCTGCTAGATGGTTCTCTGTCAGCCCATAAATAGAGACTTTGTGAAATTTTGTTAAAAAGGCAAGGGAAAATATTTTCGTTATTTTATCGTCGATAAAATAGCTATTAATACCTTAGAAAAGATGAACCTAAGATGAAGAAAATATTCTTTCGGAACATTGTATTTCTTGCTATAACATTTGCTATATTAAGTATGATTACTCTAAGAGCTGCTCATGCTTCAAATGGAGCATCTTGGGTGTCTGCCTCTCCACCTAGATCTTGTAGTGAAGTATGTACAGAGGTAGGTTTGCTTGCTGTTACATCTGGTAAAGATAAATTTGGGTACAATTTTCATGTATGTCGAGGTAGGGCATCAAATGGTGAGCTTCGTCCTGGCTTTAATATTGAAACATCATCTGATTCAGCAGGACTATGTTTGTTTGAATACGGTGGGGGAAGAGGACAAAGTAACGATTATGATTGCTTAGGTTTACGAAAGTGAGGGCATCACCTTGGCGTTGATACAATTTAATAGCTCATAAAACCTGCCACACAAGGACTGTAGCTCCTAAGTCACTCAAAACTCTTTCAAGTCGGCATACCAACAACGGGAATCAACTCAGGATTAGACTTTTGAACAACTGGAGAAGGTAAATTTATGCTGGAGACAAAAGGCAAAGCAGAACAAGAACAAGCCTTCCAATCACCCTTAACAGGAACTGCCAACAATTGACACATGCCTCCTCTACGTCCGGTGGGTTGATAGTAGCGGCAACTCTGACAAGAGTTCAAATTAAACATATATATCTCCCTGAAAAACCCAGCTAGTTTCAATGCCAAACAGTCAGTATTTACCTAGGAAATTTCTGCCATTTAGGGTTATCCTATGTTTCTTATATCTCTAGTTTACTTAAGAAAATATTAATTTTCGCTGAAAACACAGAATTCGTAATATCTCAGAAAGTATTGCCTCCCATTGAAAGCCTTAAAACTTAACAAACTCACAATTAACAGTTGGCAATTGTAGCAAAATATACGAAATTTACTGGGTCTTCCGTACGTTGTGCTAAACTATCAGATTTAATAGCTCATAAAGCTTGCCACACAAAGACTGTAGCACCTAAGTAACTCAAAACTCCTTGAAATTTGGTAATAAATGGCTAAAGCTATCCCTATTAATGATGAAAATCTTTCTGTCCCCGCGTCCCCGTGTCCCCGCGTCCCCGCGTCTGGAGCGTCAGCCTTAATGAAAAGTGTTCAACCGGACATGATATTACTTAGCCTTTTTTTGTTCCTTTGAGCCAATAGGTAGTCATTTCTCCTTTCCCTTTAACCATGATCGCACCTCGCTTCTCCAAGAGATACTTACCCTTTAAACACTCGTAAGTTGCAGCAGTAACCTGAATGTATCCTGGTACTCCTGACGATTCCATTCGCGAGGCGACATTAACAGCATCACCCCACAAGTCGTAGCTAAACTTTTTTTTGCCAATCACCCCTGCCACTACTGAACCTGTATTTATCCCAATACGCATTTGAAATGGTTGTTTCTGATTTACTCCAAATTTGGTAATTACCTGTTGCAGATCCAAAGCCATATCCGCAATTGCTTCCGCATGGTCTAATCTTAGTCTCGGTAAGCCGCCTACTACCATATAGGCATCCCCAATAGTTTTAATTTTCTCTAAACTATGCTTCTGGGTTAATTCGTCAAAAGTGGAAAAAATTTGATTAAGTAAGTTGACCAATTCGTGGGGAGACATCCCGTCAGCAAGGGGAGTAAAACCAACAATATCTGCAAACATAACTGTCGCTTCATCAAACTGCTCTGCGATGGGACTAGTGTCTTGTTTCAACTGTTGAGCGATCGCTTCTGGCAGTATATTCAGTAATAAGCGTTCTGACTTCTCCTGCTCTTGGTGCAAACGTGCATTTTGTTCTTGGAGTTGTTTTTGCAAGCGTCCAATGGTCAAGTGATTTTCTACACGAGCCAAAACTTCTTCTGGATGAAATGGTTTGCTGATGTAGTCTACTCCTCCCACACTAAAGGCTTTAACTTTATCCAAGGTTTCATTGAGAGCACTCAGAAAAATTATGGGAATTTCTTTGGTTTGTTCAGAAGCTTTCAACTGTTCACAGACTTCATAGCCATCGATTTCTGGCATCCTAATATCCAGTAAAATCAAATCTGGGGGGTCAGCTTGCACCCCTATCAAAGCCATCTTCCCGTTAAGAGCTTTTCTCACCTCATACCCCTGCTTAGTCAAAATGGTGGATAATAGGCGATGATTGTTAAGTTGATCATCAACAACGAGAATTTTTCCTTTGAGTTCAGGCAATGGATCGCTATTCATTTTGTGGTTGAGTTAGTTCGATGATTAGATCGAAACGAATTTGCTCAGCTAAATCTGCTAAGGTTTCGGCTAGAGAGGTATGGGTTTCGGGGATTTGTTCAAGCAGTTGGAAGACTAGTGTATCATTAAGCTGGCTAGCTGCTTGGTGTAGCTGTGCTATCCATTCAGTAGGCATAAAAGCCAAAACTTCTGGTGTCAGTACTTCTTGGGTAGATGATTTCTGAGGTGAGATAGTTTTGGTTGGTTCTTCATAAAGATAAACAACTCCTAAATGTTCAGCCATCTTGTTAAAAAGCACAGATTCCTGGAAGGGTTTGCGCACAAAGTCATCGCAGCCTACTGCTAAAATATTCGCTCGCTCTTCCTTAAATGCACTGGCAGTCAAAGCAATAATCACAGTAGCTTGACCCTTTTTTGTGGCTTTAATCTGCTTAGTAGCTTCGTACCCATCCATCACTGGCATCCGCATATCCATCCAAATTAAGTGGGGTTGCCAAATTTGCCATAAAGCAACAGCTTGTTTACCATTTTTAGCTTCCCTCACCTCAAATCCCACCGTTTTCAACAAATTAGTCACTACTTGGCGGTTCTCCCAGAGATCATCAACTACGAGAATGCGGTATTTAGGTTGCGATGGTGCAAGGCAAATCACTTGTTGAGTTGATGCTTGAGTTGGAATATCCGCAGCCTTAGCTAGAGTAATTGCCACATCAAACTTAAAAATCGTCCCTTTTCCCACAGTACTACTGACCGAGATATTCCCTCCCATCATGTTGACAAACTTACGGCTAATGGGTAAACCTAAACCCGTTCCTTCCTGAGATTTTCGACCTGTTTCGGTTTGCACAAAGGGCTCAAACAAGGCATCTATTTCGGTTGTGGCAATACCAGAACCACTATCTTCAACTTCAAACAGTAATTTATCCTGTAGATCAGGGTGTCGCTGAATCAGGGTATGAAAATAAACATTAAATAATCTGGAGTAGTTGTCATTTAAGAGTTTAGCGATCGCTAATAAATAACCATCATCGCTAAAATCCGCAACCCCTAGATAAGCTACTCGCAGGATAACGTGACCTTTTTGGGTAAATTTAAGAGCATTGCCTAGTAAGTTAATCAAAACTTGCCGTAGTTTACTCTCGTCAGTTTGTATATATTGGGGAACATCTGGAGCCAGATTAAAGCTTAGCTCTAAACTCTTAGATTTAGCTTTGATTTGTAACATCTCTTCTAAAGACTCCAGCAGATTATACAGGTCAAAGCTATTTTGCTCGAGTTTGCTCCTGCCAGCCTCGATTTTGGACATTTCCAGGATATCGTTGAGCAATGCCAGCAAATGCTCTCCAGAGCGATTGATAATTCCCAGGTTTTTCTGTTGTGTCTGATTGAGGGATGAGTCCCGTTTCATCAGTTGGGAAAAACCGAGGATGGCATTAAGGGGAGTACGCAATTCGTGGCTCATGTTGGCAAGAAATTCACTTTTCGCCGTATTAGCTACTTCCGCTGCTTCTTTGGCTTGTTTGAGATTGGCTGTCCGTTCCTCTACCCGGATTTCTAGTTCCTCATTGTTTTTGGCTAAAGCAGCAAAGGATTCCCGCAACTTAGATGCCATAATACTAAAAGCCCTAGATAAAAAACCAATTTCATCCTCATCCACAACAGGCTCTTTAAGACTCAAATCGCTACCTGCTACCTGCTGAGCTGTATTGATCATTGCCGAAATTGGTTCGCTAATCTGGCGAGAGACCAGATACACTACCATCAGCATCAGTCCAGCCAAGCTAAAGCCAATCACCAAAATATTATTGGCTACCTGTTTAGCAGGAGCAAAAGCTTCTTGCTTGTCGATTTCAACTAATAACGCTAGTTTGGGATTGTCCAGGTTGCGATAGACACCGATAACTGGCACTCCCTCATAATTCAAATACAACCCTTGACCACTGTTTCCTCCCATAGCATGATCAACTCCAATACTACTTACACTTTGAGAGTATGGTTGAGTCTCAGACTGCTCTGATGAGATCAAGACATTTTTTTCTTCCCACCTAGCCACTAGATAGATTTCGTCACTCTCCCTCGAACCAGTTTGTCTTTCTAGTAGTTCACCTAGTTTTTGGAACTCCACTACAGCTGAAAGGGTGCAAATCGGGTTACCAGATTGATCATGTATTGGTGTGGCGAAAACAAGCTCGTTTTTTCCGGTAACAGATGAATGGTGAAAAAGCTGTTTAACATTTGTTGGCTTTGTACTGGAGTCAGTTGTAGTAGTGCCCCAAAATTGCTCTGTACCCTCTAAAGTTTTATTGGTAGAAAAAACTACAATGTTTTCGGGGGTGAGAAGAGAAATCTCCTTGATGCTGGACTTGATAGCAGCAACATAAGAAAAGTATTTATCAAAGCTTTGATAGGCTAGTAGATAATCCTCGGATGGTTTTCTGGAGTTTCCTTGAGTCGTCACTGCCTCTGCATAAGCTTGTAGTTCTGGCAATTGAGCAGATAACAGTAAGACTTGGCGCTGATTGTTCAGCCATTTGTTAATCTCATCGACTTTGAGAGAAGACACAGCCTGGAGTCGATCAAAAACAGATAACTCAAGAGAATCCCTGGCTAGATTGTAAGCTTGAATCACGACAATGCTTACCAATACCAAGGACAAGATGCTAAAAGAGAGGACAAGTTTAGAAAGCAGGCTATTTTTGAAAGATTTCATTATCGCTATTTAACTTAGTGCCATTTGGTTTAAGCTCCTTATTTTTTTTTAATCTTTACAACTCAACGCCTGTCTTGTCTATCCGAAAATTTACGTAATTTTGTATGCTTGCATTGTTCAATATGTACATTCCACAGGCTGACAATCTTGATTGCGTTGAATTTCATTATTCCCCAAATAACGGGGGTAACCGACCCAGATTTGGTATAACTACCCCCATTGCTATAATTACTGCATATGTAGTTATCCCTAGCCAAAATAGAGGAATCCCTCTCCAAGAGTGAATTGCAATTTGAGATGGTGGGGTAAACTCAACTTGAAACTTGGCAACTTCTGTGACAGTTTCACCTACCACTAGATCTTCATAACTAGAATTGCTTGCGACCTGAGGTAGTGGAGTTTCATCAACATGAGCTATTGATCGTTGATTCATACCTTGGAAAAGAATGATATTACCACTACGGTTAATTACCACCAAATAACTTAATTTTCCTATAGACATTCCTAGATCTGTTAACCATATTTTAGAAATACGTTGATACAATTTTTGAGATAATTCTTGAATTTCCCAAAAATCAACGATATCTGGAGCTAAGGCCAAGTAATCATTGAATGTATTGTTTTTTTTAGTGGATTTTTTGCGCAGGATGCAAAAGGCAATTGCCATTGTTGCTGGTAGTATTAAACTAACATATGCTAGATCGAGTCTTATTGAATAATTAAAATGTATTGAGTATAATCTCAAAAATATAATTATTGATGATAATACTACCGAAATGGCCGGTACAAAAACCCACCATTGAGCATTAATGACGTATGGACGTAAAATAGACCATTGTAAATATCCACAAATTAAAAGGGTTACAATTAAACTAAAATATAATACAATAAAATATATAACAAAGAGACTCAACGTAATTTTATCAACCTGTAGAGTCAGCAATTTCCATAAATCACCCATAGAATTAGAGGTGAACTTTATAAGTATAATATTAAAACACGCTACTAAAATCCATTTCCAGTCTGGTATATATCTAGAAATAATGAATAATTGAAAAGTTCCAGTAATACTACCGGTGATAGTGCCTATAATAATTGCTATTAAATATTGATTTTGAATTGGCCATAAAACCTCAAAGAATCCCTGTTTAGTAATAAAAAATATTATAATTTCAGCTAAAAGTGTAGCAACGATAAAAAGAATAATAAATTTGGTTCGGTCAAATGGCTTTATTAAAAGTTGTTGAGCATCAGTAAATTTATATGAAGAATAATTGAGACTATTAATTACTTTTTTTGTAAATTCGTGAATTCGTCTTAAAAAAAACATAGATCAGTACCATCATAACAAAGTTAACTAGATCACCTATTTTAAGTAGTAACCGTTCTTCCCTCGGAGCTTCGGAGCCTTTTGACTTGAAAGAGACGCGGGGAGGTGGGGACACGAGGACGCGGAGAGAGGGAATTTCATGCATGGTGGTGAAAAATTTTTTCATCGGGACTGCCTTCAAAGCACTAGTTATCTGACATGGTAGATTCGATGATGGCTGATGATTTTTGTAACCAAAAAGTATATAGAGCCAGAATAACAGCCGCGATCGCTTCTGCTAAAATTACTAAGTTGATGGTCAAGGAAAGCATTCCAATTGGTGTCATAACATAGTGCCCTAAAACCAACAGGCTCAGAAAGCAGTAGATGTATATGAGCAAATAACCTAATTTTAGGCTGCCTCTAAGATAAAGGAGATATCCAATGCAGCTAAATGGAGTCATTACGAACCATAAGGTGTCAATCAAAGATGGAGTAATCCAATCAGGTTCATAATATTGTGGCAAAAACATCATGTTGTGGATGTAATGTCCTAAAGAGACAATAATATTTAAGATAATTAAGAGCAAAAGTACAATATTCTGTTTAGAGGGACTAGTCTGCATAATTCTATATATCCAATCTTGACAACTGATTCAGGTGTACCTCATTGCAGCGGTAAGCGCTGTAACAGTTTTCCTTAATACAGAAAAAAACAGTAGAGAAATAACCCCTCTCTACTGTTCAACTCCATTAGTTATTGCTCATAACCAACTAATTAATCAACCCCTTGAGGCAATAGCTCTCGTTTCTCACTGGGAAGCACTTTAACTTTGCCCTCTTCATCAACATCGACAACAGCAGTGTCTCCATCCTTGATGCTACCACCGAGGATTTCCTCAGCTAGAACATCTTCCAACAACCGCATAATTGCCCGACGTAAAGGACGTGCACCATAACTGGGGTTATAACCCTCTTCTACTAACCGCTCCTTGAACCGGTCCGTAACTTCTAAGGTGATACCCTGTTCAGTTAAGCGACTAAACACTTCCTTGAGTAAGATATCAGCGATTGATTTAATCTCCTCTTTGTTGAGTTGACGGAAGACAATAATTTCATCTAGGCGGTTGAGGAACTCTGGACGGAAATATTGCTTGAGTTCTTCGTTAACCAAGGAACGAATGCGATTGTACTGGGACTCAGCTTGATTGTCGCTAAACTCGAAGCCGAGACTACCGCCACCTTTTTCGATGACCTTAGAACCGATGTTAGAGGTCATAATCAGTAGGGTATTTTTGAAATCTACTGTTCGACCCTTGGCATCGGTGAGACGCCCATCTTCCAAGATTTGTAGTAACATATTGAAGACATCAGGGTGAGCCTTCTCAATTTCGTCCCACAAAACTACTGTGTAAGGACGCCGCCGCACTGCTTCTGTGAGCTGACCCCCTTCGTTGTAGCCGACGTATCCTGGAGGGGAACCAATCAGTTTACTGACGGTATGACGCTCCATATATTCCGACATATCCAGGCGAATCATTGCTTCTTCTGAACCGAAGAAGTAAGCTGCCAAAGATTTTGCTAGTTCGGTTTTACCAACCCCTGTAGGACCAGAGAAGATAAAGCTGGCAATGGGACGATTGGGACTCTTTAAACCTACTCTTGCCCGACGAATAGCACGGGAAACTGCTTTAACTGCATCCTCTTGACCAATTAGGCGCTGATGCAGGGTATCTTCCATATGCAGCAGTTTCTCGGACTCAGATTCGGTGAGTTTCTGTACTGGCACACCAGTCCAAGAAGCCACAATATGGGCAATGTCCTCTTCATCCACTTGCGGAGAGGTATCCTCGCTCCCACCTTCAGACTTTTTGTTCTGAGCAATCGAGCGAATTTCTGCCTTGATTTCCATCTCGCGATCGCGCAATTCCCCTGCTTTATCAAAATCTTGGGAGCGAACTGCATCGTCTTTATCTTTGAGTACCTGGCGCAGTTCCTTATCCAACTCTTTAGCTGCTGGTGGTAGCTGGGAGTTAATTAGGCGTACACGGCTGCCTGCTTCATCAATTAAATCAATAGCTTTATCTGGTAAGTAGCGGTCCGAAATATAACGATCTGAAAGCTTAGCTGCTGCCTCCAGAGCTTCATCCAAAATTTTCAACTTGTGATGTTGCTCATAGCGCTCCCGTAAGCCGTAGAGAATCTCTATGGTTTCCTCGACGGAGGGTTCACCTACCATTACTGGTTGAAAACGACGCTCCAGAGCGGCATCTCGTTCGATATGCTTACGGTACTCATCTAAGGTAGTAGCACCAATACATTGCAGTTCTCCTCTAGCTAAGGCTGGCTTGAGGATATTAGCTGCATCGAT
>JAAHHL010001170.1 GCA_010672185.1 Caldora sp. SIO3E6
TTATGATTTTGGTTGGTGTTTTCACTGGTCTGATGAACTAGTTTATAGTTGATATTTTAGCCTCAGAGAAGTAAAACGGCAATCGAACTATTAGCTCGATCATTTCTTGGGAGAGGGTATGAAAACCAGTAAATCGATCCATTTCTAAAGGATCGTATTCTGCATTGGCTTGATTATTCTCGGAGGGTGATTCCCCACCAAAGAAAGAGCGATAGTTGTGGCGACTAGCTAACAGAGAACTTTCTAATAGCGATCGCTCATACAAGTCTTGCATCCTAGCACCAACATCATTCAGGGACAATACCTGATGATTTAAGTTATCCAAGAATTGTCGTAAGCGTTCTTGGTCTTGCTCCAAGCTATTACGGTTGACCACTAATTCTCCCACCAAGTTGCTGAGGTCGTCTAGGCGTTTAATCTGTACCCGCATCGTCTGATCAAACATTCTGGTAGGACGCAGACGGCTCTGGGGTTTAGTTTGCCGCTGGTCAGCTTTAATGGTTGGTGGGCCTCCCATTGTATCCGCCTTTTCCAGCAGTTGCTCCAAGTCCCCAAATTCGTCATCATCCTCTGCCTTCGCTTTACTCTTTTCTGGCTCGGGTGATGGTTCAGCTATCTTCGGTGTGTCCTCATCTAAGAGCATTTCGAGGTCACCAAATATATCCGTTCTAGTTGAAGAGGTAGCAGTAGTTAAAGGTGGTTCCTCTTCGAGCATGGCTTCTAACTCATCAAACATAGCTGTTGTGCTAGAAGCAGTAGTTAAAGGTGGTTCCTCTTCGAGCATTGTTTCTAACTCATCAAACATAGCTGTTGTGCTAGAAGCAGTAGTTAAAGGTGGTTCCTCTTCGAGCATTGTTTCTAACTTATTAAATGCAGAAGCTACTACCGGCTCCTTATCTTTAACTTCACTAACTTCTTCCCATTCTTGGACATCTGTAACTTCATTTGCTTCAGCTTGAAGGAGCTCTTGCCTATCTTCTGGTTCTAATACTTCTGTTATTTCCTCCTCGGGTAAATTATCTTTTCCTTGTTCCTCTGTTGAGAGTAACCCTGACTCTTCAGCAGGGATATCTTCACCGAGGAGAGAAGCCAAATCATCTACTTCAGCAGCCGTTGGTGCTGGAGTCTCTACTGTCTGAGTTGGTATGTCACTACCAAACAAATCATCCTGCCAGTCTAACTCCTGCTCCTGGAGGGGCAGATTTTCACCGAGGAGAGAAGCCAAATCATCTACTTCAGCAGCAGTGGTTGCTGGAGTTTCTACTGTCTGAGTTGGTATGTCACTACCAAACAAATCCGCTTGCCAGTCTAACTCCTGCTCCTGGGGGGGCAGATTTTCACCGAAGAGAGAAGCCAAATCATCTACTTCAGCAGCCGTTGGTGCTGGAGTTTCTACTGTCTGAGTTGGTACTTCACTACCAAACAAATCATCTTGCCAGTCTAATTCCTGCTCCTGGGGGGGCATGTCTTCATCGAGGAGAGAAGCCAAATCATCCACTTCAGCAGCCGTTGGTGCTGGAGTTTCTACTGTCTGAGTTGGTACTTCACTACCAAACAAATCATCCTGCCAGTCTAATTCCTGCTCCTGGGGGGGCATGTCTTCACCGAGGAGAGAAGCCAAATCATCTACTTCAGCAGCCGTTGGTGCTGGAGTTTCTACTGTCTGAGTTGGTACTTCACTACCAAACAAATCATCCTGCCAGTCTAATTCCTGCTCCTGGGTGGACATGTCTTCACCGAGGAGAGAAGCCAAATCATCTACTTCAGCAGCCGTTGGTGCTGGAGTTTCTACTGTCTGAGTTGGTACTTCACTACCAAACAAATCATCCTGCCAGTCTAATTCCTGCTCCTGGGGGGGCATGTCTTCAACGAGGAGAGAAGCCAAATCATCTACTTCAGCTTGAGTAGACTTATCAAATAACCCTTCTAAGTTCAAAGCTTGTGAATTTTCCTCTAGTTCGACTGCTTGGGTAGTTATGTGCTCCCCGATCGCAAATACTTCTTGCTCAGACTTCAACTGGCTCAAGTCTAAATCTTGAGCATTAGTCAAATTAAAGTCCGCTAAGGACTCATCTAGTTCTAGTTCAGCAAAGTCGAAATCACTGGCATTGTCGTCAATCATCAGTTTTTCTCCAAATTCTAAATCCTCCTGATGGTCGGTGGCAATTGCCAACAAGTCCCTAAAGTCTGATTCTGAATCTCTAAGTGCAGTTTCATCCCCTTGGCTTTCAGCAAAGCTCAGGTTATCGAGTTCTTGTGACGAAGGATCAAGGGTAAGCTCATCATTCTCATCTTCTCCGTCTCTTAAAATTTCTGAGGTGTCGCCAAATAAACTGCTTAAGTTACTAGCAAGCCCAGCTTCTGCTGTTAACAATTCTGGGCTCACCTCTTCAAATAGCAAGTCTGAAAAGTCATTTGTGCTATCTGAGTTTTCCCAACCATCTAGATCACTTATTAAGTCAGACAAATCACTTTGGTCATCCCAATCCAAGGAGTAATTGAAGTCTGAAGCTAATTGAGACCCATCCCAGCTAATTATTTCTTCTTTTTCCCAGGTTTCATCTAACTCAGGAGTTTGACCTTCAAAAATATCAGCTAGGGTGTCGAGTTCTGCTAGTCCCACCTCTGTTGTACGACGGTGGGAGGTAGATTTTGTTTCACCCATTGCTGCTGTCTCATCGGTTCTTTGTGCAGTGGTAGATCGGAAGAGCGTCGTTTGGTATAGTATTGCTAGTTAGTTA
>JAAHHL010001171.1 GCA_010672185.1 Caldora sp. SIO3E6
TAGTGAACCACAACAGTGCCGGAATAGCTAACACCAGGACACCTCGCAGTAGATTGGTTACCACCAACACAGTTTTTTTCGACCACCGATCCACAAAAACACCAGCAATCGAACCAAACAAGACAGCGGGAATAGTAAAAGCAATCATAATTGCCGATACCCAGCCACTAATCGTTTGCTCAGCTGTTTGAAAGCGACTGGCAATTAGGGTAATCATTAGCACCAGATAAATCTTATCTGCTAACTGGGAAAAGACTTGACCACTCCACAATGCTAGGAAGTTACGGTTTTTCAGCACTGGCACAAACCCTTGTTTTGCAGTTGGAACCAACACCCCATCAGCATTTGGCGGGAAATCCTTTACATCCTTGGCTGGTAGTCCTTCTATTTCAGAGAGGCTTGTCTCTTCCCAATCGAATGCCTGTTTGTTAGGAGGATTATGGGTTGTTGCTTCAGAATCGGATAATCGCATTCTTTGTCTTCAAGTGATGAGATCAGATTAAGTTGACGCTTACTTATTTTAAAAAATTAAAATATATATACAAATATTACAGATTAGAGACCTATGAACAACTTTTTGTTGATGGTTGACAGTTACGGTTGCCTATTCAGACAAAGCATCCAAGAGAGCTGCTGAGCGAATTGAACGACCGAAGTGATACTCTGCATATTCTCTTAAGAGACGCTCTAGCTTAACCCAAACCAACTTCACTGACTCCAAGGTTAATTTTTCTGTTGTCTGGTTACGCAATACTTGAGTTAACGGAGGTAACTCTGAGGCTGCTAGCTGTTGGAACAGGGTCAATTCTATGGCATCTAGCTGACTGTGGAGTCTTAGGGGAGGCTGACTCTGAACATCTGTATGATAATTGCCTGTTGTCTGAGCCACAATCCCTTGCCTGGGAACAACTGAAGGGGGTGAGGGAGCTACTCCTGACTGATTACCTGCTAGGCTGACTGTACCACCGGCATCTAAACTAAAACCAACTCGCCAATCAGGGTCGGTAAAATTGGGATTGAGGGATTGCTGAGTAACACAACAAATTTGCACCTGGGGGGCAACTCCTGCTAAAGCCAGCAGGTGAAAGATACCGTGGGACAATTGTGCTAATACGAGGGAAGTTTCTGACTGGTTACCAGTAACATCAGGTAATTGCTCTAAACGCCGCAAATGTTCATTCAATAGCTCAAACAACTCCTCTTGGGGCTGCTCACTCAAGGCATGATAGAGTACTAATTCCGCTAAGTACTGACTAGCAGCTAGTTTGCCTAAATTTTTACTCAGTCCTGGGTAAGATTCCAGAGTTTCTGCTTGAGTAATTTTGTCAAGCGATCGCCCCTTGGCCAACAACAGCTGATTGACGACAAACAAGCCGATCCTGCCCCCCAATTTCGACTTTTGCTTGCGTGCTCCTGGTGCTACTGCTCTAATCAAGCCATATTCCCGCGTCAAAATTGTTACTAATCTGTCGGCTTCACCCAGAGGCATACTTTTCAGATTAATTCCAGTGGCTTTGTAAGTTCGACTCATAGTTTATGGGAATTATAGCAACCGCCAAGGCGATTAGAACAAGGGGATGGCAGCCCCTTGTTAACTTGCCTTACCTAAGAATGTCTGACTGCTATAGATTAAACAGGAAGGGGTGGTTGTTCGCACTCAAGTTATTAATAGCAGATAACGCAAGCAGTTTTCTTCATTATTAGTTGCAATCACAATTATTTTTTGCTATTATAAGTAATAATAGAGAAGGTGTGCGCATATAAACCTTAAATATGACAACAACACCTAATCCAGAATATGACAGTCCCTTTCATCGATTGGGTTCTGGCCTTACCGGAGGACTTGAAACTAGTCTTTAAACAAGAATTATACGCATTCGAGGAGAACAAAAAAATGCGCTATGTGACTAGCATTGAGCAGATAGGGATTGAACAAGGACTCCAACAAGGACTCCAACAAGGAAATATTCAACAAGGACAGATAGATATTATTGAAGTCCTGGAAGTTCGGTTTGGGGAGGTGTCGGAGACAATTTCCCAGCAAATCTACGCAATCCAAGACCCAGCTATGCTCAAAACATTGCTCAGACAAGCGATCACGATTGAATCCCTTACCGAATTCCAGCAAGCGATCGCTCAAACCACATAATGCGATCGCAATTGGGATGGATGACTTTAGTACTGGCAGTCTGAATCAAGTCAGCAATGTCAAACTAAGCGATTGAACTGAAGGTAATTTGGTGAACTAATTTTCAGCATCCGATCTGGACGATCATGAGTGCCATCTTCTGGCTTCATCTGTGTCGGTTTTTTAGCAATGCTGATGTCCCTAAGACTGATGAAACGATATTCATAACCTTTAAGGAAATTTCTTTGATTCCAAAATGACTGACCAATTTCCCGACAATAGGCAACAAAACACTGTGCTCCTTTAAGCTGTTGGATGATTTCTGATTCTGTTCCTCCTTTACCTGCCTTCATTTCAATACAGAGAATTACTTTTCTGACTTTTTTATTATCAGTATCAGCAATAATAACAAAATCTGCACGTTTGCATTCACCACGTTTTCCATTAAAGACTGCACTTGGTGAACTAAAAGTATCTGCTTTAATGATTATGACATCATCCTTATAGGGCATTCCACGAATGGTTACAGAATAGTTGGCAGGAGGCGGCTCCGTAAGTGTGACTTGATTTTTGCCATTGTGTTCTTCTAATGGTACTGTAGCAGTTTCCTTG
>JAAHHL010001172.1 GCA_010672185.1 Caldora sp. SIO3E6
CTGACGTTAACTCCCAGATACTCCGCAGTTTCTCTAGGTTTTAGGTACTTTGTCACCTCGACAACGGTTAACAACATACTTATAGTACGATGTTGTGCTGTTAATCGTCAACTAGGTTACTTCTCTCTTGCAGTTGAACTGTTTTTTCTTGTAGCTTGACTTCTAACTCCTTATTCAGTTGCTTCAATTTGACTTCTGTTTTCCGGTACTTTTCAATGTCACGAGCAAAGTACTGAAAGACTAACTGACCCTCATACTCTATGATCTGAGTACTGACTTCCACTGGTATTTCAGTACCCTCCTTACATCGTAGGCTGTGTTCATAGCTGATATGACCAATGTGCTTCAACTTTTGTTGCAAAACTTGGTACTCGGTTGCTGGCATTGGTGTCTCAATATCGCTGATTGACAGCTGTAGTAACTCCCGACGAGTGTAACCGAGTCGCCTTGCTGCATTAAAATTAACGTCTAACAGTTGCTGGGTGTTAGCATCAATAATCATAATTAGATCATTCGCCAACTCAAACAAATTGCGATACTTTCTCTCCGACTCCTGTAGCGCTATTGCTATCTGCTTCTGTTCTGTGATATCTCTGGCTATACAAACAACTGCATTAGGATGGCGATCGCTTCCCTTGATTGGGTTAAGTATGTACTCATAATTTCTCGTCCCTTGGATAGTTGCAAGATTAAATTCTTCTCTGAGTAATTGTCCAGTAGTTAATACTGATTGGTATTGCTCTAGGAACTGCTCCCTTGACTCGATGGCAAAATTCACTTGAGCAAAGGTTTTACCCACAAAGTGATTTCTTTCCAACCCTAAAACATGTGTACCAAAAGAGTTAATATAAGTAAAGCGACCCATGCGATCGAGGACGAAGATTAAACCGGGAAAAGTTGAGATAATTTGGTCAAGGATTTTGGCTCCCTGATGATCTTCCCTTTTTACCGTAGTTCTCAATTCCTGATGTTGATTACGCATCAGTAAATTAGTTTTTGCTTCAGCTGCATGGGAATTACCCAAAATTTGAAAACTTTCCACCGCCTGGACTAAAAATGCTAAACACCGTAAGGTACTACTGTCCAAATCAGATTCTTGGCAGAATTCAACCAGTTGATGGGATAGAGTCGTTGCCTGCTCGATAATATCTTGGAGCTGTTGACTAACCATTTCCGATGCTATGGGTTCTAGTGATGAAAGTGGCAGTCCAAAGGCAGTTGCCAGAGCTTCTACAACCAAAGTATCTTGGCTCTTGTTGGTTATTTTAGCTCGTTCTTCAATTACTTGAGTAAGTTCCTCAGGAAAATGGAATTTCATCACTTTGCTAATCATAGTCTTGAATCCTTGTTACATTCTCATCTGTCAAATTAATAAAGGAAGAGTAAATCTCAAATCTCAGTCTATTGTGCTGTCTTCTTTGCTAAATATAACTGGTTGATTGCAGTTACAGATGAGCTCAAGGGCAATCTTCAGCAACTCTTTAAATATTTAATTTATGTTAAAATTTCTGGGCAGTTTAACTTTACACAAACTTGATAATGTCGAATGATTAAATTGCAAATTGAGCATAATATATATCACTACTTAGACTTTGGCATTAGTGAGCGTCTGACGACGCGGGGAATAAGTAATAGGGAATAGGGAATTTAGTATGTATGAGATGGATGAGCTCGATCATGCTTATCTGGAAGCTAGCGATTGCCGACGACACCAGCAAAGCTGAGCGCACTACAGTTACTCTTAATTAATATATAGCACCTTGTTAGTGAAGAGATTGTGATCGCTTGCTGGATGGATTTTGCCAACAACAGTTTCTTGTGGCACTTCGCATCTTGCCTGTGCTCTGTGCTGCGAAACATACAAGGTGAATGCGTCTGAGCTTAGTTACAGCAGATACAGAAAAACAGGCTATATTGGGGAATATTGTTGTGAAATTTACTGAAGTTTCTCTTATTCTCTGCTCAAAAGAAATGTTGCTTCAGCACATCAAAGGGTGAACAATGCCAATAATCGATATGGGAAACAATCAACTCTTCACTATTGAGCTTAAGTTCACTCCAGCCGGGGATGGCAATCCGGGGTTTCCAAGGTAGAGGTGTTGTCCAACTGAGAGTCCATTGGGTTTCAATAGTGTCTCCGGAGCGTTCAATCTGGTGGAGTTCCAGTTTAGGAGCTTTAAACCAGTTGTTGATAAAGCCAATCATTTTTTGGTAGCGCTCGATGCCACGGAATTGGTTGAGGGGGTCTTTAAAAAAAACATCCTTGGCATAGATGCTGTAAGTTTGGTCAGTAGGGAACCGTTGATAGTCTTGCTTGAGAATTTCGAGAATGTCCATCACAATTAATTTGTAGTGGCGCCGCGACACACCTAAAATGGTGGGCTAGAAACGGGTTTTGAAGTAATAAGTAATAAGTAATAAGTAATAAGTAAGATACAAGGAAAACTTATCATATAAATGATAATGCCTATAAATCTAGATTTTTCCCCTATCTCCCCAGCTTCCTTAGTTCCCTCAGCTCCTCAGCTCCCTCAGCTCCCTCAGCTTCCTAAACTACCATTTTACCTGTGTCACGCCAGTGCCATAGCATTTGAGCGACAATTTAAGTACGTAGCTCTAAGTATACCGATCCAAATGCTTTGCCCAACCCACCCAGCCCAATTTTTACTAAGCATTGCTATTTTCCTCGCCTCCTTAAGTCTACCAACCACTGCCAAAGCCTTTAATCCAGTCCAC
>JAAHHL010001173.1 GCA_010672185.1 Caldora sp. SIO3E6
GATTTAAGATGCCAAGACCAAGCTTAAGTAAGAATGCTTCACAGCGTAGAGGAAAGACACTTGCTAAGAAAACTGTTTCAAAAGCTGCTTCGACAGTAAAAGCAGTCCAGAATACTGTCAAACAAGTCAAAGAAGCTGCTCAATACAGTGAGATGAGTGGGTTGAATCCCCTCGGTGTGGAAAGTGTGCAGGATGAATTACCAGAGTTCCAGCCTGCTGATTATCGCGTTAAAGACCCGCTAAACCCGCCTGATAGTTTACCACAAGTATCTCTTGGTGAGTTTATCAAAGCTAGCAGAATTTACGAGGGTGCAACACGCGCTGTACAGCTAACAGGGAAAGCATTTGATTTAACCCGTGAAAGGCTTTTAGTCGAGGGTAAGAAAGCTAAAACCTTCAGCGCTGGAGTTCAAGCTGCTACTGCATACGAGAAAGTCAAATCTGACTTAACAGACTATCAAATTCAACTGCAAAATAACCAGCAGAAAGGTATTGAACTGGGAACGGCTAAATTACGCACAACTACAGCCCAATCAATCGCGACAGAGACAGAAAAAGAGCTGTCAGAAAAGTTAGCTCAAGCTCAAGTTGGAGCTGAGTTAGCCCAACTTCAAACACAGGAAAAACAGACAAAATTAGCTGAATTCAGATTACAGTTAACCCCTCATGTCTAGACATTATGCAGCTCAAAGAATACAGTCAACTCAACAATTAGCAGCTTAAACCATGAGAAAAAAAATAATTATTGGTGGAGCGACTGCTTTTGGATTAGGCACTTTATTATTTACCACTGGACTACTCAAACCTACAGTTAAACTAGTAGCCTTGAGTAGTCTAGGGGTGATTCCTATTAGCATAATTGTCAGTGAAAACATCCACCGTAAAGCTAATCAAAAAGTTCTCTCCCTAGAGAAAACCTTGGGTGATACTAAAGCCTCCCTTAAGCAGTTGAAGAATGTTCGAGATGATAATAGGAAATTAGCTTCTAGCTTAAATGAAATGCAATTTAAACTCACTAATGCTCAGAGCTCGTTATTTAACTTAGAAGCTGAGTACAAGAAATTAGAGTCTTCTTATCGGGTAATAGAAGCTCAATGTGAGGTACTAAAATCTCAGCAAGTTGAGCTTTCAGAACAGGTTACTGAGTATGAGGAATCTTACTCCAATGAACTTGAAAGCGAGGTACAGCAGAAGGTTCAGGAATATATCGCTCAGGATAGAGAAGCACTCAAGAGTAAATACAGAGCACTTTTAGAGGAAGGTGAAGTCATCTATGCTGAGGCAATGTCAATAAGTGAAAAGTACAAGGCTTGGGCTGGTGAGGTGGCAAAGCGCCATCAAGACAGAAAAGCTTACATAATGGGGCTCACAGGTGAATTCAATAAGCGGATTGGGGAAGCTCAAGGAGCTTGGGAAGTGGAACGCGGTCTTTTACTCACCCAGATTGAAACTCTGAATGAGAAAGTGGCTCGACTCCAACAACAATTAGCTGGTGACCTAATTGAGCCTGAGTTATTGAGTTGCAAATTTGCTATCCCTGGCCAGATAGCCAATGAGTTGGCAAAGCTCATCTGGAAAGGGTTCTCAATCCCGTTAGCTGCTAAGGGTGCTCAGCTACGTTCTAATGGCTTGATAGAGATTGGATATAGTTATTCAATGAGTCAGCCCCCAAGTGAGCTTGTAGCACTTCTGAGCCGCCATACAGACAGTTTAGTTAAGGAACTGGGAATTCACAAAATCACTAGTATCCGAGAGCATGATTTGAGTCCACTAATAGTGGTGGGGCTGAGACGAGAACCCGAAATTAAGGAAGATACTGCCAAGTTGCTAGCAGGAAGTCCTGAGGAGTTTGTTGATTACATAATCTCTCACCCAATCCGATATCGATTGATAGCTGACCCTGGACAAGGCAAGACCCCTACAACAGCTGTAATGCTCTCAGTTATTCTCAAAGCTGGGGGTACTTATGGGAATACTGGTAAGGGTAAGAAAATACCTCATACTTTGGTAAATGTTAGCTGTCCCGATGTAACATCAAGCCAAAAAGATATCGATTATCCTTTGGAGATTTTTCTCAAGTATGGGGACACAACAGCAGCCTTAAAATCATTTGATGAAGCTTTAGAAGACTGGAAATATCGTAAACGGAATACTGTCTATGCTCAGAACTTCTTTCAAATCTGGGTTTGGGATGAATTAGACAATACCTTAGGCAGTGCTTCTGACCCTAAAAGTGTTGGTGCTGAAGTCAAGAAGATTCTCAAACAATGTCACCACACTGGTGTAGGCTGGATTGTTTCAGGTCAGTCAATGATGACTTCGGAAATACCAGGTTTCCGAGATGATGACCGTGAGTTATTTACTCAAATAATCATCGGAACGACAAAGATTAGGAAGTACTTAGAGAAGTACGGCAAGAAAGTATTATCGGCTAAAGTTGCAGCACAGTTGCTGAAAAATGTTGATAGTTTAGAGCCTTATATCGATGATAAAAACGAGATTATTACCGATACGGCTAGACTTCTCAGACTGGCTTTAGTCTTAGATGAACGCTCACCAAAGCTCTACTTTTTGCCTAATCTTGACCAGGTAAAATTTGATGTTGAAAAAATAGAATATGTACTAACAAAAGCAGCCCAGATGAAAACCCAATTTCTTACCCAAGCCTCTGGGCAGGTGAGGGCAGATTTGGGCAATGATTCGTCAAAAAACCACACGGAGCTAGTTTCAGAACTG
>JAAHHL010001174.1 GCA_010672185.1 Caldora sp. SIO3E6
GAGGAAGGCAGGAGGGAGGAGGCAGGAGGCAGGAGGGAGGAGGCAGAAGGCAGGAGGCAGGAGGCAGAAGGCAGGAGGCAGGAGGCAGGAGGCAGGAGGCAGGAGGCAGGAGGCAGGAGGCAGAAGGTAGGAGGCAGTCCCGATCAAAAAACTTTTTTCACCACCATGCATGAAAATCCCTCTCTCCGCGTCCCCGCGTCCCCGCGTCCCCGCGTCCCCGCGTCTCCACCTCCCCGCGTCCCCGCGTCTCCACCTCCCCGCGTCTATTTTCAGATTAGCAGTAGTGATCAATTTTACTCATGATTGAACCAAATGGCTTTAAACAAAACTCCCTAGTAACCTCTCTAGGAAGAATAGTGTATTACACCGCTGAGCAGATTCCTTGGCTCTCAAATGAAACTTCTGAGACAGAAAAGCTATCAACACTAGTCTTCTTACATGGCTTTGGAGGTGGCTCTTCTGCTTATGAATGGTCAAAAGTTTACCCAGCATTTGCCAGTGACTATCAAATTCTCGCACCGGACTTAATTGGTTGGGGACGTTCAGAGCATCCAGAACGAGATTACCAGATAGATGACTACATTACGACTATCGTTGAGTTCCTGGAGCAAACTTGCACAGAACCGACACCTGTGGTAGCTTCTTCTCTAACAGGAGCATTGACCATCAGAGCTGCGATCGCTCGTCCTGATTTGTTTAAGTGCCTAATTCTCACCACTCCAGCGGGATTATCTGATTTTGGGGAAGACTATAACAACAGCTTTTTTGCTCAATTAGCCAACACTCCCATTCTTGACCGCTTGATCTATAGTACCGGTATTGCCAATAGCGCTGGGATCAGCAGTTTTTTGGAAAATCGCCAATTTGCTCGTCCTAACCGAATTTACCCAGAAATTGTCGATGCCTATCTAGCCTCTGCTCAACAACCGAATGCAGAATATGCGGCTCTTGCTTTCGTGCGCGGCGATTTGTGCTTTGATTTATCTCTGTACATTCCCCAGCTAACTACTCCTACAGCAATCCTCTGGGGAAAAAAGTCTGAGTTTACTAGTCCAGAAATCGGCAAACGTCTTGCTGCTCTCAATCCTCAAGCAATTCAGATTTTCCAAATTCTAGAAGATGTGGGATTAACTCCTCAGTTAGAATTACCAGCAGTGACTATTGGTTTAATTCGGCAATATTTGAAGTTACTTACCAAAAATCCAGTAAAACAAGAAATTGGGTGATCTAAGCTAAGAGAAATCCTTAATTTAATTGCAGTATAATCAAAATGACTTCCAAAATCTGGCCTTATGTTACTCCCGGTATCCCAGATGATTTATTTGAACGCTTACCCGGTATTCGCCTGAGTAAGAGAGAAGTGCGATTACTGTTACTCGGTGCCCTCCGGTTGCAGCCAACTTCTGTTTTGTGGGATATCGGTGCTGGAACAGGTACAATTCCTGTAGAAACAGGTTTGCTATGTCCTCATGGTAAAATCATTGCAGTAGAAAAGGACGAGGAAGTCGCTAACTTAATTCGGCGCAATTGCCATCACTTCGGTGTCCAGAATGTAGAAGTTATTGAAGGTAGTGCTCCAGAATGCCTCAAAAATTTACCCCAGCTACCAGATCGAGTTTGCATTGAAGGAGGGCATCCTATTAAGGAAATACTTAAGGAAGTTTGGCGATACTTACAACCTTCAGGAAGAGTAGTTGCCACAGCAAGTAATCTCAAAAGCCTTTATGCCATCTCTGAAGGTTTAGCAGAGTTACAAGCTCGCAATATAGATGTTGTGCAATCGGCAATCAATCGACTCGAAACCAGGGGCTCTAATCAAACCTTTGCCGCCGTCAGTCCTATTTTTATTCTAAGTGGAGAGAAGATTTAGAATGGAGAATGGAGAATGGAGAATGGATAATGGATAATGGATAATGGATAATGAATAATGAATAATGGATAATGGATAATGAATAATGGATAATGAATAATGGATAATGGATAATGGATAATGGATAATGGATAATGGATAATGGATAATGGATAATGAATACTTTGTAAAATAATGCTTCTCCTAGATGAACTTCTGGGAGAGCAAAAACTGATTTATCAATTCCCAATTCCCAATTCTAAATTCTAAATTCTAAATTCTAAATTCCTTATACAATAAGCAAGAACCCCCATAAATAGTAAACCCATCCCTCCAGCTAGGGGGTTACCATCAACACCAGTAATCCAAGGAGAAATTTGACCATAAGGCTGTACTAGTTGTCCAACATTAATAATGTAGTAGCCCCAAACTAGTCCAGCATGAAGACCAATAGATAAACCCAAACGCCCTCGAGTTGACCATTTTGCCCAAACCAAAATCAATCCCAGAAGCAACAAAGCGGGAAATGCGGGTAACATGCGAATCATCTCTGGGAGGGGTTTGGTAAAGTGCAGTAGCGCAAAGATAATGGCACTAGTCCACAGTGAAAGTTTTGGGCTATAGTCTCTTTTTAATTCTTCCAATAGCCAGCCTCGGAATACCAACTCCTCAGCCAAGCCAATTCCTAGAGCACTGGCTAATCCTTCCCCAATCAAACGCCATAATGCCAATGAAGGTGTTTGAAATTCCAGCCAACCTAGCAATCCCTGCAAAGCAAACAGACTAAGGGTCATCAATAAACCAGTGACCAATCCCTTAAATAGGTCTATACCATTTTGTCTTGTTCCGACCAAACCATAACTTTGCAGTAATCGGGGTTGGTAGA
>JAAHHL010001175.1 GCA_010672185.1 Caldora sp. SIO3E6
TCTAGGTAACACCCTTGTAGTAAAAAGCCTGGTTCAAGCATCACCCAATGGGATAAGTTATTGTTTACCTATTTTATCTCGCCTTAGTAAAAGCTACATAATAGTTCACCTTTGGCTACGCTAACTCACTTTTAGGTTCAATGCCTACTCACATATTTTCTCACTAACGGCTGTAGAGTAAAACCAGTTTTACCTCCGGCATTAACCTTTTCCACCAAAAATCGCCTTCCCAAAGATTGCAAAGCATTGATTAAATCTGATGAACTAACTGGTGAGTTAATCTTTTCTTTTAATTTAGCAATGTTAGCTGGGTGTTGCTCACTGACAAGGCAGTACATTATAGTTTTTTCTAGTTTCAATAGCCGCTCAAATTGCTGGTATAATAAATAATCAAAATCACCTAAGAACAAGGTGTTTTGCATTAAAAATTCGGCAATACTACCATCAAAAACATCTTTAATTGTCGTGACTATCATGTTTATGGCTAAAGGATTGCCTCGGTAGGGTTTAATCAGGTCATCCCAAAGGTGTTCTTCTAGTAAACCATTTTTCCTCAAAATTTCCTTGGCATCCTCTCCCAAACCTTCTAATTTGAGGGAGTAAACTGATTGGTTGGACCCTTCCATTGCTGCAACTTCTCGCGGTTTTTCGGAACTAGTGAGCAACAAACAACTGTGATGCTGGGATTGAGCCACCCGTTCCAACAACTCACCATATTCCTCGTACCCTGTTTGATAGTTACCAGCCAGTTGACCACTACTCAAAACAGTTTCCCAATTATCTAGAATTAGTAAACAGCGCTGTTGTCGCCAACAATTCAGCAGCTGGGAAATACTATTGGTAACTGATAAATCCGTTGTCTGGTGGTGAGACAGAAGAGGAATCAGTTCCGCCAGGAATTGATTAACGGGTAAAGCATGACGGTGCGATCGCCAAATTACCCAATCAAACTGATCTACAATCTGTTGTGCTAACTTTACTGCCAGCGCTGTTTTGCCAATTCCCCCAATACCCAAAATTGCCACTAATCGGCAGTGATTGTCCACAATTGATTGCTTGAGTTGAACTAGTTCCTCCCTGCGACCCCAGAAATTTTGGATATCTGGTGCTTCTCCCCAATCCTGATTATGGGAAATTGGGGATTTTTTAGTTGGTGCTGTTTGCCTATACTCAGCTTCTGCCAGCCAATCAGTCACATCTCGCCAGTTTTTCAGGGAGTTGCGAGGACGATTGGTTAGTTCTTCAACATATCGATACAAAGTTTTCGAGAGGTCAGTTTTCAGACCTTCTGGAGTTTTGATTAACCTCTGAGCAATTTCCGCAGGACTATAACCGCAGAGCAATCCCTGTAGATGTCGCTTTTCAGCTGCCGTTAGTCCTCTTCTCGTGTAAGCAGCAAATTGTTGCTTTGCCTTAGCGAGATCTTTGTACAACCTATCTAGATCCCATTCATTGGCTGCAGCAATAAACTCTTCTGGTGGTTGATTTGGAGGAGATGCCATGCCATTAGTTTTAATTTTCCTAACCAAAATCCTAACTAAAACCCTAACTGTCGTTATCTACTTCCTGGCTAGTAGTCCAGATAAATTCAACATTAACGGGGATTGATTAAGTCCTCATTCAACAACTAGAAGCAAGGAGCAACTGACATGGGAACTTACATTGGTAACAGTTCTAACAACTACTTCAAAGCCCACAAAGAAGGTTGGTGGATATTCAAGACATGGAAGTCATGGACAATGTCCGGTAATGGTGGCAATGACATCCTCATTGGTGGTCCAAAAAAGGACACTATATACGGTAATAACGGTAACGACAGTCTCTATGGTCAAGGAGGGAATGACTACCTCAATGGTGGTACTGGCAATGACTATCTCAATGGCGGTACAGGCAATGATTGGATGTATGGAGGTAGTGGCAATGACCGCTATGTGGTTAACAGTAGTGGAGATACGGTCATTGAATACGCTAATCAGGGAATTGATCGGGTCTACTCCTCTATTAGTTATAGCTTAGGAGCGAACCTGGAAAACTTAAGTCTGACTGGTAGTGCCTACTATGGGTATGGTAACAGTCTCAACAACAGCATCAGTGGTAATGGCTACAGCAATTACCTCTGGGGTGGTTCTGGTAATGATTCCCTATATGGCAATGGTGGTAATGACACCCTAAGTGGTAGTTATGGGAATGACTATCTCAATGGTGGCACAGGCAGTGATTGGATGTATGGAGGTAGTGGTAATGACCGCTATGTGGTTAACAGCAGTGGAGATACGGTCATTGAATACGCCAATCAGGGAATTGATCGGGTCTACTCCTCTATTAGTTATAGCTTAGGAGCGAACCTGGAAAACTTAACCCTGACTGGTAGTGCCTACTATGGGTATGGTAACAGTCTCAACAACAGTATCAGTGGTAATGGCTACAGTAATTACCTCTGGGGTGGTTCTGGTAATGATTCCCTATATGGCAATGGTGGTAACGATACTCTTAGTGGTAGTTATGGGGATGACTACCTCAATGGCGGTACAGGCAGTGATTGGATGTATGGAGGCACAGGTAATGACCGCTATGTGGTGGACAGCAGTGGGGATGTAGTTGTTGAATACTTCAATCAGGGAATTGATCGGGTCTACTCCTCTATTAGTTATAGCCTAGGAGCGAACCTGGAAAACTTAACCCTGACTGGTAGTGCCTACTATGGGTATGGTAACAGCCTCAACAACAGCATCAG
>JAAHHL010001176.1 GCA_010672185.1 Caldora sp. SIO3E6
GCAACGACTGCTGGGAGAGGAGCATCCTGATGTCGCAACAAGCCTCAACAATCTGGCAACACTGTACGACTCTCAAGGACGCTACAGTGAAGCTGAACCCCTCTATCACCAAGCCCTGGAAATGAACTGCCCAAGCCTACGACTTAGTATTTAACGGTTATGAAGTAGGTGGCGGTAGTCTACGGATTTACCAGCCAGAAATTCAGCAACAGGTTTTTGATACTATTGGCTTGTCTACTGAAGAAGCTCAGAGTAAGTTTGGGTTTCTACTGGAGGCATTTGAATATGGCGCACCCCCTCATGGAGGAATTGCCTACGGATTAGACCGATTGGTGATGTTACTAGCAGGAGAAGAGTCTATTAGGGAGGTAATTGCCTTTCCTAAAACACAGCAAGCTCGTTCTTTGCTCACCGATGCTCCTGGTGCGGTGGATGAGAAGCAGTTGAAGGAGTTATATGTGGCTTCTACTTATAAGCCAAAAAAATGACCCATTCTCAATCCCTGAAATGTTTTCAGCCACATTGCACACCTGAGTCTAAAGTCTCAGGGAGTGACAACAAGACTAAAAGGGATTCTGGGTGTAGGGTGTGGGGTGTGGTGAAAATGAAGATATATAGGGTTTGCTTCAGGAAGTGTATAAGCCATGTCGGAGAAGGCTTTCAATCATGCAGCAAGCCCAAAAATTACCAAGAAATTGCATCTGTTGGCTCAAAAACCTGGCATCGACTTGGGAAATCCCTGGGTAACCTTGAGGGATGCAAATGCCCAAAACGAGGATAAATGCTGCATTCGTTCTTACTTATTACTTGTTACTTGTTACTTGTTACTTGTTACTCTCGAGAAACTAGAAATGACAACGGGATAGCTGAATCCCTTCAGAACTGCACTCCCGATGACCCAACAGCGCAAAAATTTTTAGATTTGCTTCATGGTCTTTATGTTCTAGAGTACCGCAATAGTGAAATTTGGTATGATATTCACCCGATTGTGACGGATATATTGAAGGAACGGGGAATTCTCTAATGGAAGAGAAGAAAAATATGGAGATAAAAGAGACATTGTCAGTTACTAATTCCACTGCTGAGAATGAGGATAATTATATTGATTTACTAGTCTCGATTGAAGCCAATGAGGGTCAATTAAGTTTGCTTATAGGGGTGTGCGATGATAGCAATTATCGAGAGGAAATTATTGCCCGTTATGAGGCTGAACTAGCTCCAAAGATTCCTGCCTATCGGGTAACTTTACCCCGGGGAGAACCTAGTTTAAGAGCAGCCCTTGCTCAACTAGTGGCAGAAAATGAGTACCTGCGTCAGGGGGGAAGAGCAGTATTGACGGTGACAGGTGCAGAAAAACTGTTTTTTATCAGACGAAATCAAGAACGCTCAGAACAAGAGATTTTTTTCGGTTACTTACAGTGGACAAGGGAAGCCTTGCGCCAGTTTACTTGTCCAGTTGTGCTATGGGTTACTCAGCAAATTTTGGTCAACTTAAGCAAAAAAGCTCCAGATTTTTGGAGTTGGCGCAATGGGGTGTTTCGCTTTCCCTCGAAAAAGACTGCGGCAATCTCTAGACGAGAACTTGAATCAATCTACAAATTTTTGGTTAATAGGGAATGGTTTGATAGTGATGAAGATGATAATCCCTATTTCCTACCGATAGAAGACTTGCAACATTTGATTAAGCAAACGGAGGAGCAGAGGGGAGTAAAGCACCCTAGTCTGGCTACTTTGTACCCCAGAGTGGGACAAATTTATCGCAGAAGATTGCAACGGGGTGAGTTCCAGAATTACCAGCAGGAACAAGCTCTAGCAATTGAGTATTTTCGTAAAGCTGTTGATTTACAACAAGAGTTAGGTTTAGAAGAGAACTTAGCTTCTAACTTCAATAACTTAGCTGGACTATACGAATCTCTTGGACGTTACAATGAGGCCGAACTTTTGTATGAGCAAGCAATTGAAATCAACAAGCGCTCTTTATCGGAAGGTCATCGCCGTTTAGCCAGGAGCCTCAATTTTCCTAATCAACTAGTTCCCCCAAAGCGTTTTGTGGGACGAAAATATGACATTCAAATTGCATTTGATCGCATTTCTAGTCGAAACTCAGATTATCGAGGTCATCTGGCTCTTTGGGGTGGTCCAGGTGTAGGAAAGTCGTCCTTCCTCAATTATCTCACTGATCCTCAAGCTTGGGAATCTTATGGAGAAGATCCATCTCAAGCAATCATCGTCTATCTCGATTGCTTAGATATCCGTCCCTTCATCCCCTCTAACTTTTGGCGACAACTGCTGAACCTTCTACAAAATAAGCTTGAGTACAGTACAACTTTACAGTCTGAAGTCAATTTGTTACTGGAAAAAGCAGAAGTAAATCACAATGACCTAGCAGAAATATTACAAAAGATAGGAGAACAAGACCAATTCTTAGTACTACTATTGGATAATTATGATGCCACCCTATATTCCCACGAACATTATACAGAAACTGATCTAGAGCACTTCTTGTTCCATTGTAGTTATCTAGCATATAGTTCTGAGCAAAGTCGATACCTCTCAATAATTGTTACCTCGTCGCGGCGTCTCAATGAAATTGGTCCTAAACTCAAGCCAGGAAAGTCCCCCTGGTACAACCACTATTTCTTCCACCTGCTTCAGCCATTTACTGATGATGAAGTAGCTGAACTGTTAGGTAGTATCCCAATTACCGTAGCCTGGAAAGAGAAAATTCGAGCA
>JAAHHL010001177.1 GCA_010672185.1 Caldora sp. SIO3E6
AAAAAATTTGGTTTTTGGTTATGGTTCTACGGTGGGAGTGATGGCAGGCATTTTAGCTACCTGTGGCATGGGGGATAAAATCATTATGCCTCGGAATATCCACCAATGTGCGATCGCAGGCTTGGTTCTCTCTGGGGCGATACCAGTCTTTGTCAACCCGGAATACGACCCTGGTGCTTACCTGGCTAATAGTATCACTCCAGCATCCTTAGCAAGAGCTCTAAAACAGCATCCCGATACCAAAGCAGTGATGATCGTCTATCCAACCTATCACGGTGTTTGTGGAGATATCGAAGCGATCGCTCAACTAACCCATCAACACAATATTCCTTTATTAGTGGATGAAGCTCACGGTGCTCACTTCGCCTTTCACCCAGAGTTACCAATTTCTGCTCTGGCAGCGGGAGCTGATTTAGCGGTTCAATCTACCCATAAGGTTTTGGGAGCCATGACTCAGGCATCCATGTTACATCTGCAAGGGAACCGAATAGATGCCCAAAAGTTGAGTCAAGCCTTGCAACTGTTACAGTCTACTAGTCCGAGCTATTTACTACTAGCTTCCCTAGATGCGGCAAGGCAACAGATGGCACTGTATGGGGAAAAGCTGATGAGTCGGACTTTGCAACTAGCGACTCAAGCGAGAAATCAAATTAGCCAGATTACCAACTTATCAGTTTTGGAGGCTGCCAACACCCCAGGCTTCAGAGCTCTTGACGACACCAGACTAACGGTAAAAGTGAGCGATTTAGGATTAAGTGGGTTTGAAGTAGATCAAGTGTTCCATCAACAACTCGGAGTAACCGCCGAGTTACCGACTTTGCCCAATCTCACTTTTCTGATCAGTTTGGGCAGTACAGAGGAAGATATTGAGCAGTTAGTCCAAGCCTTTACCAAAATTACTCAGGATGATTACCTTTCCCAAATCACAGGTAGTTTACAGGATTTACTAGGAAAATGGAGTGAGCAATTATTATTTATTCATCCTTCATCCTTTATCATTTGCCCTGCACTCTCCCCTCGTGAGGCTTTCTTTGCTCCAACAGAAACTATTCCCGTAGAAAAAACATCAGATCGGATCTGTGCAGAGTTCGTCTGTCCCTATCCACCAGGGATTCCAGCTCTTATGCCGGGAGAAATGATCAATCCCGCTGCTATTGAATATCTGCAACAAGTCCTGATTTTAGGTGGAGAAATTACCGGTTGTAGTGATCCTAGCTTGAGAACATTAAAAGTTGTTAGGGAATGGGGAATTTAGAATTTAGAATTTAGAATGGGGAATGGGGAATGGGGAATGGGGAATGGAGAATTGGGAATGGAGAATTGGCAATAAGATCACCAAATGACCAATGACCAATGACCAATGACCAATGACCAATGACCAATGACCAATTCACGGTAAGCTGAGAATAACAAAAAATCTTGAACAAGACCATGAGATTTCGAGCTTGGTTGACTGTTGCTGCTACCGCTTGTATTTTTTTAGTAGCTAGTTGTTTGTTTACTCCCCCGGCACTGGCCTTAACTAAAATTCAACTGTCAGACCTTTCTTACCGTGAATGTCCCCCGGAGCTAGCAGAAGGAACTGTCATACCTGGTGGTAGTTCTGGTAGAGCAGCTAATTGCTTCCTGGTTACAGGCAAAGCCACTAACAAGTCTGGCAAATTAGTTGTCAATGCTGACATTTTTGGTCGTATCTACGATGCCAATAATAATCCAGTTATGCAGAATCGTAATCGGTTAGGTTCCATTGATGAGATTCCACCAGGTGTCAGTGATTTTGAACTGAGGATTACTGTTCCGTCTAGTCAACCAACGCCACTACAGTTCAAGCAGTTTAAAGCTACCGGTTTTACCGGCAGAGTTCGTCGGTAATTGTTGTTTGTTGTTTGTCCTTTGTTCTTGGCAAATTGGGGAATGGGGAATAGGGAATAGGGAATAGGGAATGGGGAATTGGTGAGTATAAATATTTCCTTTATCTCCCCCAGCTGCCTCAGCTGCCTCAGCTTTCCTTGGGTCCCAACTATCCTCCAGTTGCCTCAGCTTCCCCTACTTCGCTGGCTAGGTGAGCGCAAAAGCTGCTCTAGTAAAAGAGTCAGACACTATGTTGAGAACAATAATCGCAACAACCGGAGAGAAATCTAAGCCGCCAAACGTTGGGATGAAGGAACGGAAAAGGTTCAGGTAGGGATCAGTGATAGGACTTAGGAAAGAAGCAACTTGGTTAGCCCAGCTGAACATTTGCAACCAGGTTAACAATACCCTAACAATTATGAGAGTTGAGTAGATCTGAAAGAAGGTAGCGATCGCGCTAATCAGGAGACCTAGGGGATTTAGGGAATATGACATGGGTTTAAAACTTCCTTACTAAATTTTGACGGACGAGTTGAGTCTTGAGACTTAGTTTAACTCAGGTTTGACATTCCTATGGTTGCAGTCTCCCGGATCAGAACTCCAGCAAACTCAAGCTGTGAGATGGGTGTTGCCTTGTCTTTATTAAGTGTAGCGTTAGTTTAGGGCGCACGTCGGTCATTGGGGTCAACTTAAGCTAGGGATAGCTTAACGCTTAGCTTCCACACCCACCCAGAGTTCAAAGATACTGTTGGCGAATCGATGTAGGGTCTGACCCCTCCCCAAACCCCTCCCCTAAGAGGAGAGGGGCTTTCCGGCTCCCCCTTCCCTTCAAGGGAAGGGGGTTGGGGGGTTAGGTCAAAAATTGAAATACGCTACGAATAG
>JAAHHL010001178.1 GCA_010672185.1 Caldora sp. SIO3E6
TGTTTATCCAAAATCAGTCCAGAGTAAATTTGATTTTGAGAGGATCGTGTACAAATATATATCTGATAGTTTAAAGGAAAAGGAAACAACAATTTCTAGCCCTTGTCCCTTATTCAAATTATTACCTTCAAAACCTATGGTAGAACTTGAAATTCCCAAAAGTTATTATTCAAAGACAGGACTACTCAATCTATATAATTCTTTGTATTTCGATAAAATTCATTATATATCAGCAGACCGTATAGGCCCACAAGAATTTTATCTAAAATCCACTCTGACAAAATTTCCTAATGTCGGCTCAAAGGGAGAATTTACAGCCAATCTACTACATAAGAATAAAAGCGATCTAGTTAATGAGCAATTATGCCTAGGAGAAGATGCCAAAACGTTAGCTAATCAAACAGAAGAATGGCTTAATCAAATTTTTGACGGTGGCAAGGTTGAAATTACTAGTTCAAAAAGCAATATATTAGAACTTTTGTTCAATACCAGTAATTCAAAAGATCGTTTTATACCAGCTAATGTTGGTTTCGGTTATCATTCTATCTTACCAATTGTTGTTTCAGGCTTAATTGCTAAACCAGGAGAAATCTTAATCGTAGAAAATCCTGAAGCACATTTACACCCAAAAGCACAATCACGTCTAGCTCAATTTTTGGCAAAAGTGAGCAGCTGTGGTGTACAAGTTTTTATTGAATCCCACAGCGATCATATTTTGAATGCTTTGCGCATAGCGGTTCTCGATAAAGTTTTAAATCATGAAGATTTAAAAATACTATATTTTCAGCACAAGACTGAATCACCAGTTGTAGAAATTCCTGTGCAGCCTGATGGTAGTATTGAAGAATGGCCAGAAGGCTTTTTTGACCAAATGGATAAAGATTTTGAAAGGCTTTTTGGCATATAACATGGAAATATTTATTAATGAAGTTTCATTAGAAGGTCAGTATCTAACAGAGGCAGAATTTAAGGATGCAGTGAAAATTTTCAAGTCTATTTTTGATTTGCTACATCACAAGATCAAAGAAAAGACAATCTATAAAGAAAATAGTAATTTATTTATCAATTATGATGGGATTAGAGGTTCTAATTTTCAGCAAAGCTTAAATAAAATAAAGGATAAATCTCTTAAAATAGCTTTTAAAAATATTGTTTTCAACAAATTGAATCCAAAAGAGTGGCGTAAAGAACAAGTCCACTCTCCAGATGATTTTTTCGATTGCTTGACAACTAAAGATTGTCGAGATGTTAAAGATACTTCACTAGCGGAAGTTGCTGAAAGGCAATTGCAAAACAGCCAGATAATTTACTTAGTGATTAATTTCACCAAGTCTAGTTTTAGAGTTGTTCATCCAGACATCAAGGAATGTTGCTTAATTTCTATAATAAAAAACAATAATGAAACTCAAGCCATTGATTTAGATGGTATTGATCATCAAGCGGCTCTGGAGCATTGGTTAGAGTCAAAACTAAAATTAAGCCAAGTAGAATATGATCAATCTTCTGCTGTTCCCCCTAGAGATGAACAAACTATATTACGAGATTCTCGAAGATTTCAAAAAACTACCAATAGATATGATGGTAGAGCCGTTTACTGTGAAATCTCTACAGGCAGATATTGGTACGTAGATAATTTACATTCCGGCAAAGCAGCTCATTTAGAAGTTTTCGATAAAACCGGACAGCAACACCTCGGAGAAGCTGATTTACAAGGTAAAATTGATGAGTCTAGATGTGATCAGGACAAGACTCTCAAGATATCATAATGTGATCGCGATCTCGTAGGTTGGGTTGAGGAACGAAACCCAACACATGCAAGAGTGGCAAGCGATAACAACTCAATGAATGTTGGGTGAAGCGAGAGCAATACCCAACCTACCTTCTCTTCCTTGTTGGCTTCAAAGTCCCAAACCCGACTTAATCAAGTTGATCACTTGGTAAACGGCAGTAACTCCGAAGATTAAAATTGAGGTGGTGAGCAAAGCTCCCATTAGACAAACAACTAAACCTGCTAAGCTAATAGCACCATCATCTTCGATTAAACCAAAACTGGTGATGAAAATACCAATTGCAGGTAAGGTATTAGTCAAAGGAAGGATAATCATCATCGAAATTGACATCAGCGAGATCGCTACGCCAATGACCACTCTACCGGGTAAACTAGTACAGATATAACTGAAACGGGGACGGGCGATCGCTTCAAGCCTTTTCAACCAAGGAATTCCTGCCTTAACAAAACCTCGTACTGTTTCTAACTTGATAGCATGATTCATCATCCGCTGCGGTAGCCAGGGACGTTGAGCACCGGCGATTAGCTGGATTGCTAGTAGCAGCAAGACGAAACCAAAGGGAGCTGAGTAACCAGGAGCAGGAACTGGTAAAGCTGAGGGAAGAGCAATGATTACGAACAAAAAACCAAAGATTCTTTCCCCTGCTAGGGAGAGGATATCTATCAACTTTACTTGAGGCTGTCGGTCTTCTTCAAAAAAATAGCGTTGTAATTCTGTAGAAAGTCTAGCCATTTAATTATTCTTTAGGGAACAGGGAAATGAATTTAGAATTTAGAATTTAGAATTTAGAATTTAGAATTTAGAATTTAGAATTTAGAATTGGGAATTGGGAATTGGGAATTGGGAATTGGGAATTGGGAATTGGGAATTGGGAATTGGGAATTGGGAATTGGGAATTGGGAATTGGGAATTGGGAATTGGGAATTGGGAATTGGGAATTGG
>JAAHHL010001179.1 GCA_010672185.1 Caldora sp. SIO3E6
ACAAGAGCAGGCGCTATTCGAGTCAAATAGCCCGCCCCCTCCCCCCGACAATAATACGGAAGACTCACAGTGTGATAACCACCTCAAAAACGAGGGTGTCTGCCGTACCTCGCACCAAATAACCGTGTATGAACGAATCATCTAGTTTGAGCAAGTGTACCCAGGGGTTTGCTCTCCACAAGCGTACTGGAATACGTAGTCCAGGGTTTAGGGATGCCCTCCCTTACCATGCATTCAATAAAAACTCAATGCATCCTGGTGGTCGGTACTCTGTAGAGTCCATGCGTTTTAAGGGTTATTCGCGCCCTTGCTACTAACATCGCTTTACGTCGTAGTCGAAAATTGGTGATACCGACGAATTTTCACCTGTGTTAGGCTAGCTTCTTCAATTATAACAAATTAAGAGTGCGAATAAATTCGCTACGGGCTCTCTCCCCATAGTTAGAAGCCATCGGCTTGCACCCTGTGATTTTTGGCAAAAGGCGAGTTGATAGAAGAATTGGCACGGGGAATAAATTCCCCACGGGCTCGCTCCCCATGAATAGAATTCAGGGGCTTGCGCCCTCCTACTTTCGGTCATTTCCTTATGCAGATTAGAAATTGGTCTAGTACCAAAATCCTGTAGAGACGTTGCATGCAAAGTCTCTACGGGGTGGGAAATAAAGAGGTTATGTATACCGGATTTGTTATAAACTCAAGTGTAAAGGGAATTCATTAAAAATGAATATGCCTCAGACTATCAAAAAAGTCAGACAATCAATAGTCAAGTAAACGATTAACAGTTTTGGGTACGCTAAACCAAGCGGATATTAAACATTGAGGATTTAACCCATGAATTTATCAGAAAATAATTATGGTATTCCTGCTGTCGATCATCGCAGTGCAAAAGTTTTGCAAGGACTATACAAAATAGATGACACAGATCTCTCTTTTATCAAGAGATCCGGTTCTCTGATGTTGCCACAAGTGGAAGAAATAGTAGGCAATTGGTACAACTGGCTGGAAACCCAACCAGAATATGAGCAATTTTTCTCAGACAAAAGAATTCTTAACCATGTTCGCCAGAAACAGCATAATTATTGGCAAGAGTTTATGACTGGTGATATCAATGAAGACTATGTTAAACAGCGTCGCATCATTGGAGAAACTCATGCCAGAATTGGCTTATCGATGACAGTCTTTTTCGCCGGGATGAGCATTTTTGACCAACTGTTCAGTGATACGGTGAAAAAACAGGACTTGGCAGAAAATGAACAGATGAAGATGTCTGATGCTATTGCCAAACAGTTGCATTTAGATGCCGGTATTGTCTGTGAAATGTTCACCTATATGATGAATGAGTTAATTTCTGGACAAAGTAAGGCTCTGCTGGAGATGTCAACCCCAGTCACAGAAATTTGGCAGGGCATTCTCCTCTTACCTGTGGTGGGCATTGTTGATTCTAAACGGTCTCAAGATATTATGAATTCTGTCCTAGAAATGATTGCTAAAACTCAGGCCAAAGAATTTATCCTGGATATTAGTGGAGTGGCAGTAATCGATACGGCGGTGGCTAATTACTTGATCAAAATTACCAAGGCGACTCGACTAATGGGCTGTGAATCAACTATTTCAGGACTTTCTCCAGCGATCGCCCAAACGATTGTACAATTGGGAATTGATGTGGGTACAGTCAATACGACTTCAACGATGATGGATGCTTTAAATAAAGCTTTTCAGCGTCAAAATCTTAAAATTGTTGCCATAGAACGATCCTAGCCTATGACTCAATTCAATCAGCAACCTATACCTTTGCAGATATCCCAGAATTGTGTAGTTGCTTCAATTCAACTTGATTTAACCCCAGAATTGTTACAACAGTTGGGTCAAGATTTATTAGAAACATTACATAGCAGTGGAGCTAATGGAGTTATTCTTGATGTCTCTGGGGTAAACATCATCGATTTTACTGATTTTACTGCCTTGAGAAAAATTATTAATATGGTAGAAATAATGGGAGCAAAGACAATTATTTCGGGATTAAAACCGGGAGTAATTTCTGCCTTAGTTGATTTGGATGCGGATATCGATGGCATTAACGCTGTCTTAAACCTTGATGATGCTTTCGTCTTAATCGATACTTTGCGATTACAGTCTAGCGCAAGAAGGCAGAACCCACCCCTAACCCCTCCAAGGAGGGGAACAGGAGGCTCTGAGGGAAGAAAGCTCTTTTAGTAAGCTTTCCATCCTCTTTAACTAACGGGTTATTTTCGCCACGTAGCGGTATTAGGGGCAACTAATTTCTATGATACATGAACAAAGAAGCCAGATTCACATACGCTTTGAAGCCGATACTATCCGAGCAATTATGGCAAGCAAACAGACAGCTAATCGTTTAGGATTTGATGACTATCACTGTCAAATGATTTCGACAGCAGTATCGGAATTAGTCCGCAATATTTTGAAATACGCAGGCTCTGGTGAAGTAATTATTGTTCCCCTTACCCAAGCCAAACGGACAGGTATCGAGATTACTGTCAAAGATCGGGGCCCAGGTATTGCTGATTTAGACCAGGCAATGCAAGATGATTTTAGCTCCAGTGGTACTTTAGGACTGGGTTTACCTGGAGTTAAACGATTAATGGATGAGTTTGAAATTAATTCGGAAGTAAATGTCGGTACCCAGGTTGTTATCAGGCAATGGTTGTAAAACGAATGCTAGAGCAAATAGATTATTTTTATTCTAACAGAC
>JAAHHL010000118.1 GCA_010672185.1 Caldora sp. SIO3E6
CCCGATCTGCTTGGAAACTTTGGAAATAACGAAGAGCCTCTTTAATCGCAGTCGGACTAGGCTGATCTTTCCCAGAAGTTGGTTCGAGCAATAGTGCAATTAACTGTCGGTAGGCTGGTTCGACATTCTGCCGGAAATCAAAATACTGGTCTGAGTTGAGTTCTCTTAAGGTGGAGGGTATTGTTCCTGTATTTTCACGGAAATTATCAATGGCTTGAGCTGTTAACTTGTAACTATCTAGAGCCTTTTGCCGATTACCTTCAGCTTTCCAAAGACGCGCTAGCTGCCAATGCCACTGATAAGTAATATCTGAGGCGTTAATAGACTGAGCTAGTTCGAGAGCACGGTACGTTAATTTTATAGATGTTAACCTATAATCTTTGGCTCGTTCAGCTTGCTGGTGGTTTGCCAATAGCCAGCCCCAATATTCATACATTCCAGCTAAGTTACCAACGGCATAGGATTCGGTTCTCTGAGCGTCTGCTAAAGATTCTGCATCGGCAACAGCTTGTTGGAGAAGCTTTTCGATCTCCTCCCAAGAGGGAACATTATCTACAGCTACGCCATGATATTGTGGTTTGAGACAAGCTATACTCTTAGCCAGCTTAATCTGAGCGTTAACTTTAAAGTGGCTAGTTTCGGAAAACTGAGATAGGTCAATTTTTGGCCACAAGTTTCTGGCATCATCTAGTTGCCCCGAATCCACTTGTAACTTTAACTGATTCAGCTGGATGTCAGTTTTGTTGCGTTGGGAAGGAGATTTAGCGATCGCTTGCTCATAGTTAGCCATAGCTTGGCTATATTTCTCTGAAACTTCTTTGGGCAAAGATGTTTGTTCACAGCGCCAGGGAAAATAGTCGTACTTGGTAGTAGGATCGTCTTGGAGGATACGAATTCTTCGAGCTTGAGCACTGAAAGTATTGCCTAAACTGGCTAAGGTACGACTTATCTCTTGGTTAATCTCTTGGTTAGGTGGCAATCTTTGGGCTGTTTCTAGGCTTTTTTTGATTGTCTCTTCTGACTTCTGCAAATTAAAGCTACGCAGTACTTCTCCCATAACTCGCAACCCTCTCACCTTGGTAGGAGAGTCAGGAAATTTTGGGAAAGATAATGTTTTTTCTAGATGTTCTCTCTTAGTCTCAGCATCCTGATAGCGGCCTAAAGCCTGCAAAGCTTCAATTTGGTAAATTTGATTATCGATTATGATCTGTTCAGGTTGATTTAACTGACGATAGAGTTTCGCCACCTCTTCCCAGTTGTTCAGAGCCGCTTGGGGCTGTCCCAAGATTAACCGAGAACGGCCAAGATTGGTTAGACTGGTAGCTAAATCTTCCCATTTTTTTTCAGTTCGGAATAATTCGGCAGCTTTTTCTAGGTATTCTGCCGCTTGAGCAAAATCCTCAGCTTGGTAAAATACTTCTGCTTGTTGAAAGTATTGCTGGGCAGTAGAGTTAGCTATGGTAATTTGGGAAAGTGCTGGCAAGATTGAGGAACTCAAAAAAATTCCTAGTAGGAACCACAATAGTACCATCTGTTTCAGTAGATACCCTTTTTTATTCCACCCAATTTTCATATTGCAGGTTCTGGATGTGTTGAAAATGCTTGATATTGGCGGTAGCTACTGTGTAGTTATAACACAGGGCTGTTGCTCCGATAAAAAGATCTATAGGAGCCACTACCAGTCCTCTATTTCTGAGGTTACAGTACACCTCACTAGCAGTATTGGCAATCGCCTCATCAAAAGGAATGACTTCGCTGATTTGTGTAAGCTGCTCAAACTGCTGCATCTTTTTGTGAGCATCTCGATAAGTCAAACCACTTTTGATTTCGTAGTAGGTGAAGATTGAAAAGGAGATGTAGGGATAGTGCTGGCGGTAAACTCGAAATTTCTCAACAATAGGGGCATCGCCACGTAAGAAGTAAGACAGAATATTAGTATCCAGTAGACATTGTTTCATCGCTCACGAATACCCTCCAAGTCCATTGCGCGGTTTGCTTCAATATTGCCAATAATGTCATCGATCAGGTCAGGGTTATCAGATGCCATTCCCGCGAAGTCCATAAAATCAACAGGCGATCGCTTGGCTTTGAGAAAACGTAGGAAGTTAAGCACCTCTTTAATCACAGGTGACGGAGCAGTTTCCAGTTCTTTGAGCAGCTCTTGTTTTGGTGTCATTGTCATCGCTCCATAGGTTACTTTCTATTTTATCGTAGTGTAAATATTCAACCAAACTTGATATAACACAGCCTTCACACCCTAACCAATCAAAAATCCCAACGTACAGAGAAATGTAACCCGTTTTCTTGCCATGTTCTATTTCTTGAATCCACAGAGACTAAAGGAACACCCCAATCGAGGCGAGCCGTAAAACTATTACCTTGTTGCCACTGCACTCCTAAACCAACAGCAGCTAACAAATTAGGGTCAGTATCTGGTTTATTAGAATTATTCCAACCTGCTCCCATATCAATAAAAGGTATTAGTTGAATTACATAGTTACGCATTGACTGTTGTCTCAGACTAGGAGATTCATCTTCTTCGGCTCCCATCTCCGTTACGGCGATAGTTTCTAAGTGACCTTCGATAACGTCGATCACAATTACTACGGATTGTTCTAGCTGAAAGTCTTTCGGGATAAGAGGAGTTGCACCGGTGGTTTTATATCCTTGCTCGTGATAAAACTTAGTTACCTCATGAGCAATTTGATACAATTGCTCAAAAGAGATAGATTGATTAGCGATATCCAGAAGTGAGGCTTCCTGATCAAAAACCTGACTATTTTGGACTGCTTCTGCTAATCTTGCTGAAGAGAAGACAGTATTGCCCTTAAATTCAAACCGCTCCACCACCAGATTACCAGGTATCAACTGATTTGGTCTAATCAGATCTGGAAAGTCTAGTAAATTATTTGGCAGGGAAGGAGGCTCTTCAAAATTTTCGGGAAGAGAAGGTTCCTCTCTGGGGAGATCCCCTGGTTGCAGGTTATTCCTTAGGGAAGGCTTGGGACTGTTATTGGGAATTATTTGAGCTAAAACGGTTTCCGCTTGAGCAGGACTGGTAGTAAGACCACTGGTGAGAAGAGCTAAGGTTAAAGAAAAATCTATCAACCAAAGCTTGGTAGGAATATTGTAGCTAAAGCCCATAAGTTGGTAAGAGCAATATTGGAGAATACAACCTGTTTAATAATGAATAATGAATAATGGATAATGGATAATGGATAATGGATAATGGATAATGGATAATGGATAATGGATAATGGATAATGGATAATGGATAATGGATAATGAATAATTACAAGAAGATTCAAACTTTGCTTGATTGAATATAAGGAAATCTATTGGCACTTTTTTTTCCTAAAAAGGAGAAGTTTTAAACCAGATTGCTCAATTATCAATTATCAATTATTAATTATCCATTGGTAAAATTCGCTTATTTCGAGATACCCGACTTCTTCAAGAAGTCGGGTATCTGAACACCTAACACCTACTAGCAGGAACAGCTTTACTTGGGAGACTAATATCCTCCCTGGCTATACTCTCATCAACATTGGCAGTTTCTTTTGAAATTACTGGGGGAGAATCCTGCTCTAAACTAGGAAGAGGGATCCAAGTACTGACAGTAGTATCAAAAATATCTTCTGGAGCAGGAGGATAGCCTCCCTCTCCAACAGAGGAAAATTCAACATATTCTCCTTTTTTACCGACTTGACAACCCTCAATTAATTCAACTTCAACTGGCGGTTCCAATCGATTGAGTGGTTCTTCTCCAGGCTGGTTGTCTAAGAGCAGATCGATATTGACTTCACCATCCCTTCCCTGTTCAGAACTAGCAGTAATCTGGCTCGGATCAGGATTCAAAATCCCCGAAACCTTGATATTAATGTTGCCTCCATCTCCGGTAAAAGCATTGGCAGCAATCTCACTATCTCCCTCAGGGAAAGTAACAAGAAAACCTTTTTCAGCATCAATAAAAATATTGCCTCCATCACCACCGGACATTGCCGTACCTGCGGTGGCAGAAATTTGGCTATCGTTGCGTAGCACCAACAACTTTTGTACCTGAAGCTGAATATTGCCCCCTGCTCCAGAAATTGTTTCTGCCTTGATACTGCCATTGTCAAGTTCAAGAGTGTCAGCGATAATTTCTATATTGCCCGCCTCACCAGAACCGAAAGAAGCTACAGAAATCTCTGCACCATCTTTGATCATCAATCCTTCAGTAAAGATCTGGATCTCTCCACCAGCACCTGTAGCTACAACTTCTGTCAAATCTGTACGCCCGGAAGTAGCTAAAAAACTACTGGAGAAAGAGATATCCGTTGATTTCCCTTGCAACTCGATAGATTCAGCATTGATGGTTAAAGTTCCTCCCCTGCCAGCACCGGCAGTCCCAGTAGTAATCCTCCCTCCCCCACTCATCATCAACTTCGTTGTAGTAATGCTCAAATCTCCTGCATCGTTGTCACTAAAAGTAGTAGTACCAAAGCCGCTAGAAACTTTCCCGTCGGCTGAAGTGCCAGCTATTTCTATATAGTCGGCATTAACAGTTACATCTCCACCTTGACCACCCAATGGGATAATCGTAGAAGCGAGAGAAGCACCACTGTTATTAACAATTACCCCTCCATCATGAATAATTAGCTTCTCTGTATCTATGCTTAGTTGACCTCCTGGCCCATTACCAAAAGTCGTATTAACATAAATACCAGTACCAATTAGTTGCTCAATAGTACTTTGAGTCCTCAATATTTCCACAGACTCAGAAGCCTCGACTAATACATCACCGCTGCTGCCTTCCGCGATGGTAGCGGAGATAAGAATACCTCCTTCATGGATTTTTAATCGCTGGGTATTAATCTCAATGTTGCCTGCATCCCTGCTGTCACCAGTACCAGTGATTAAACCAGACTGCTTCAGTTCTACCGAGTCTAAAGCATGGATGATGATATTGCCCCCATCCCCTTGATTAGAGGTGATATTCCAGACTGCTGCACCCTGTTCTAAAATGAGCTTTCCTGTCTCAATCACAATATTTCCCCCAGAGCCAGAGCCACTGCTGCCACTAATCAAACCGTTTTGAGCATCTTCTAAGCCAGTCATTCTAGTTAAGGGAGGCTCTAAATAGTTTTCTTGAAAATCGGCAAACCCAGTACCGCTCAATTTTACCGATTCCGTAGCGCGAATCCTCAAGTCTCCACCAGGACCTGAGCCAACGGTGGCAACGGTGATAGCGCTGTCATCAGTGACTGCTAACTCCCCCGTGTCAATAAGCACGTTTCCACCACTGCCTCTACCGGAAGTAATACTCGATATACCGCTCCGAATTTGAGCATCAACAGAAGTTCCGCTGACTACTACTCTTTCCTCGGCGTAGAGTGCAATATCCTTTCCTGCTTCTGAACCCTGATTATGAGAAAAAATGTGTGCGCCATCAACTAGGGATATTTGCCTCCCCCAGAGTTGAACCTCTCCTCCTTCCGTACTAATTTGAGCTTCACTTAGCTGAATATCAGCAAAACTCTCTACTTCTTCATATCCCAAATTCAAGTTGGTTGCCGTAGGATTTAAGGTAACTACTCCCTCCCCCACCGCAGCAATCTCAACGCTTCCCCCTTGGGAGAGTAACTGACTGCCCTCGAACAACACTTCACCACCAACGAAAGCCAGGTGCTGCTCTGGCTCTAGTTGCCAAGGAAAACTCAATTCGCTATTCCGATTAACTCCAGCTTGATTAATAATTGCCGCTGGAGGTCCTCCTTCAAAAACCAAACCAATGGGTATATCAACGTCAATATCTAACAGAGGAACATTTTGGGGATTAGTTCCACTAAACTGATGCCCCCCCGGTAACGAAATGCTATCAGCCGTATTAGGTACAAATGAGCCTTTCATATCCAAACGGAAATTGAGTCCGAATAAGATACCGTTATGGTTAGAGAAAATTAAGTTAGCATCACCAATTACCCCCAATGTCCCAAGTAACTGAGAAGGATTATTGCCAGTCACTCGACTGAAAATAGTTCCAGCCTCTGAGGGGTTGATAAAATAAGCAGCTTTTCCTTCATTGATATTGAATTCCAAGAAACTATGGAAAAGAGCGGAACCACGAAGTGCCCCACCTCCAATATGATCCAATTGGGGGTGAATAGGAATGACTAGAGATGGTTCGTTCCCTAAAGTATTATCGGGAATAATTGCAGGGTTCTCAGCAACAGGGGCGATCGCTTGAGCTGTTTGCACCGCCAACAGATTAACTGTGCCCCCTAAACCAATAGTTATTCCTGCCACCTGAGCCAGGAGTCCTAATTTCATATCCGTCTGCCTGTTTTAATTAATGGATGCTCTTGATTAATACTTTGGGCAGAAAAAAATTATTTATGCACCAAATACTGACTAAAAAAGTAAGTTCCTAAAAACCAGAAAGGTTTGCTAAGTTTTTGTTTTTCTTAATAAATGGTTACAATTGAAAACAAAAATATATTCAGGGATTGTTGAATAAAGACAGGAGTCATGCTATGCAAATATTTTAAGCTTTTTGGACGCCAAATATAGCGTTTCCCATTGAGATGAGAAACAAGGTTCTTCGCCTTGAGAAATGGGGAATAGTCTGTGAAAAATCCCATGGCGAATTATAGAGCATTAACTCAAAAATTGTTAGCTATTATTAACTAGTTATTAACTTTTACTTGTTACTCTTCAGGAAGAAGGCAGGAGGCAGGAGGCGAGGGAGGAGGAAGGAGGTTCCAAGGAGGTAGGAGATATGTTTCTCCCATTCAATTGGGGGCGCGAAGCGCTCCTCAGGAGCTCTTCAGAAACTCAATATGAAAAGCGATGACCAAATCATTTGATATGACTAGTTTCTGGCTTCTTTTTGGACTGAAGTCCTACTACTGCTCATTATCAATTATCCATTATCAATTATTAATTATTAATTATTAATTTCCACAACATCCACCGGCGCACCATCAACGAGACGATTTTTGCCATCGGTAACCAATAACTCCCCAGGTTGCACCCCCTGGAGAATTTCTCGTTTGGAAATTCCTTCAATTCCTGGTGTCACCTTCCGCTGCTCCACAACTTTCTTGCCATCTTCTTCTTTGATGACAAAGACATGAGGAATTTGATCACGGAAGACAAAGGCATTGAATGGAGCCACCGTTGCATCATTTCTCTCTTCCACAGCAATCCAAACAGAAACATGGGAACCATCCTGGAGATTGGTTGCTCCTTCGGTAATTTGTACTTTGACTTCAACAGAGCGTTCACCAGGAGATACAGAAGGACTGACAGATTTAATTCTACCCCGAGCCGCAGCCAGCCTCATTAGATCATCACTAGTAACCCTTCCAGAAGAAGCTTTACTCTGATCCTGGCCTAAAATGACAAAAGCTCGTTGTCCCGGCTTAACACTAATTCCTTGGAAAGCAGAAAGTTTGACATGTATTTCAAAGCTACTCGGATCAATAACAATTATCGGCACAGACTCCACAATACTTTGATAGTCACCACTAGGCTGTACCCTCTGAGGTGACCAGTAGTCTCCCTCTGTAATGTTCAGGTGGGCAACTTGACTGTTGAACGGTGCAATGATCTCTGTATCTTCTCGATCAACCTGAGTTTTTCCTAATTGAGCGATCGCTGAACTAACACCAGATTGAGCTGCTTTTACCTGAGCATCAGCAGATGTGACTCCATCCTGAGCGGATTGTACTGCGGCTTCTCTAGCGGAAATAGTAGTCTGGGTGTTTTTGAAGTCAGTTGCTTTAACTTCTACCTCCCGCCGTTGAATCGCTCCTTCCTGATAAAGTTCTTGGTAGCGTTTGAGATCCGTAGCTGCAAAGTCGCGGTTTGTCTCGGCTTGTTTTAATTCAGCTTCTGCTTGTACGAGTTGATTTTGAGCCTGTCGAAGACTAGCTTTGGCCGTTTCTACCTGTTGCTGAGCTTCAAATACCTGTGCTTTTGCTACATTCAAGTCTTGGTTGGATTTACGCTGATCCACTTTTGCCAACAGTTCACCACCCCGCACATAATCCCCTTCCTGCAGATTACGTCCATTGACATCTTTGATATAGGTAACTGTTCCTGCAACATCAAGGATTAGGTGCTTGAAGCGAGAGGCTCTGACTTCAGCATCACTAAAAACCCATTCTTGAATCGGTTCTGTCTTTACCTGTACTACTTTTACCGGTAGTTGAGCTTCTAGGGCGACAGTTTCCGTCTCTTCTGAGTTGGAGCGATTTCGGACAATGGTGATTGCTTTCAAACCAAGTAAAGCTGCAATTACCATAACCACGAGGAACAGGGAAAAAGACCACGGATTTTTTTTTGTGATCGGAGTCCAAGGTACATCGGGCCATAAAGGTCTTTTTTCCTGATAATCCTCAGATGACTCAGATACTTCTTCCTCTAGCTGAGGTGCTATTTCCTCTTCTGTATTTTCCGATACAGCCTCAGGCTGTTGTACATCCCTTGGCAGTTTGGTATCCTCAGTTTTCATGGAAAATGCCCTAATAACCTCTTCATGTTAATTCAAGAGATTTATCTGTGTTAGAAAATTATTTGACCAGGAATTTTGTCCCGGTTTTATATGGTGAAGCAATTTTGGACTTAAAATTAAATTTTACGACAATTTCGTCTGAAGTTTTTATTATGGGCAATTATGCCGACATGATCTAAGATTAGAGAGCTGTTAAAAATAGCTGAATTAAATTTACCAACGGTTATTATCGATGGTTCAAAACCTGGCAATTTACAGAAAGTTTTGAGCAACCAAGAGTTTGTCGGTACAGTGGTGTCTTAACTCTATTACTGGGTAAGGATGATAGTGTGAAAAGTAGGGGCGCACTGCGTGCCATTGGTGTCAACTTAACGTGAAACTCATGCCCCACAAGGAACTTAAGGATACTGTGGGTCAATTAAGCGAGGGGTCTGACCCTTCATACCGCTCAACTGATGAAATGGCAAGACTTTTACAGCTTTGTCCAACAATTTTTGACCTAACCCCCCAGCCCCCTTCCCTGCAAGGGAAGGGGGAGCCGGAAAGCCCCTCTCCTCTTAGGGGAGGGGTTTGGGGAGGGGTGAGACCCCCCAGTTGATTCGCCCACAGTATCTTTAAATCCAAGGCTAATAGCTCAAGTCCATTAAAATGGACTAAATTTTTTGGATTTATTTAGTCATCTTTAGATGACTTAAGCTATTAGCCTGGAACTTAAGTTCCAGGCGGGATAAGGGTTTCACCTTAAGTTGACACCAATGACTGCGTGCGCCCTCCGCAAGATAGGATAGGTCAGAGATATGGCTAAGACGCATGTTTACCAATGAATAATTGATAATTAATCAATTCAGTTTAAAGCCTTAATTTTTAAGGAGAAAAAATTACTCTTAAGATTTCCTTATATTCAATCAACCACGCTTTTAACCTTCTGGTAATTATCCATTATCCATTATCCATTATCCATTATCCATTATTCATTAATAAAATCTCCTTAAGGTAATTCTACAGAAGTTGGTTTGGCAATGTGAGGTAAACCCCAACCCAACTTTTCCCGTAAAATGCGGAAGAACTCCGGTTGTTGCAAGCGAATGAATTTAGCTGAATAACGCGATCTCTCAATCCGTATCTGATCTTCTGGCAGTACATAACATCCAGCATTGCCATCCAATACCATCACCAACTGATTGGGAGTAGCAGGAAAAACCTTGACTGGCTCACTTTCATTAAAAATTAGAGCTCTAGATGCCAAAGAATGAGGGCAAATTGGCATTAATTGTAATACTGGTGCCCCAGGGGTTACTACTGTTCCCCCTGCACTCAAAGAATAAGCCGTCGAGCCAGTGGGGGTAGAGATAATCACCCCATCGGCAGCAATATCTACTGGTGCATGATGTCCAATCTGAATTTCAAAATGGCACATACAAGTTAATGGTTCTCGATGGAGCACCATCTCATTCAAACAAAGTGCTTCCCACCAAATATGCTCATCCCTTACTAGCTGCACCAGCAGCATGGCTCTTTCTTCAATTTCATACTCTCCTTTGGTTACTTGTTCCAAAGCAGAAGTTAGTTGGTTCAAATAAATCTCTGTGAGGAAACCCATATGACCGGTATTCACCGTTAACAGAGGAATACCAGAAGGAGCAACCTGACGAAAAGCGGAGAGTACTGTACCATCTCCCCCCAACACAATGGCAAAACTCATCTGCTCATCAAAACCGGGAGGAGCCAGTTTGTCCATCGGCGTATGACATACGGGAGAATCAGGACGGGAATAGCCTAGAATTCCGCCGACACCAGTAGCCAGATGGACATCCCAACCCGTCGCCCTCAGTTTGTCTTGCAACTCCTTAGCGACGCGACAAGCTATGGGTTTAATTTCGTTGTAGATGATGCCTGCTTTGGGTATATTCACCAGTTCGCGTCGTGGTCAAATAATTACAATTGGGACAATTTTTAGGATAGGCATCTTACCTGTCCTTGTCTACCTCACCGTAGAACTGCTATATATCTTACAATCTCCCTCACTTTGCGCCAAAACTTTCCTAGGATTTGGATTTAAAGGGAGTCTTTTTCTTCTTCTTGGCTTTGTTTTTCTCGTAGTCAATTTCTTTAAGTTTCTTCATAATCCGGCTAAAGTATTCTTGCAGATAGGCTTCTAGGGTTACAGTTTCCTGGGGTTTTAGACCAAAAGTATCGTATACTTCCTCCATTGGTGCATCCAAGGGCTTACCAGTAGCCAACACTTCAGCAAATGCCAGTCGGTCAGAGGCATTCCAACCCCACTGAAAAAACCGTAGGAAGCCAATTATCCCTCGCAGGAAGCCAATGGGTATCCGGGAGATTTTGGCATTTTTCCCAGACAAGCGCTCACACAGGTTGATAATTTCTTCAGTGCCCCAGGCACGAGTTCCCACAAGAGGATAGGTCTTATTTTCCGCTTCTGGAACCTCAAGAGCGCGAACGGCAAACTTAGCAATATCCTGAGTGTCTAGATAGGCAACAGGAGAAGTATCACCAGTTATCCAAACTGCCTGTCCATCCAAAATGGGAATTGCATACTGACCAATTAGCCCTTGCATAAAGCCACAGGGTCTCAAGATAGTGTACTTCAATCCCGATTCTGCCAAGAAAAGCTCTGTACAATGTTTGATTTGCATCAAGGGGACATTGGGAAACTTCTCTGCATTCAGAATGGAGAAAAAGACAAACCTCTCTACACCAGCAGCAGCAGCAGCTTGAATCAGAGATATCTTACCATCCCAGTCCACCTGTTGAATACGGAGAGAATCTGTTGGTCGAGATGTAGCTGCATCAATGACAGCAGTTATCCCTTCAAGAGCAGGACCAAGAGTCTCAGGCTTAGTCAGATCACCTCGAACGATATCGGCTCCCCATTCTTTTAAAAAGCTAGCTTTCTGCAGATTGCGTGCCAAACAACGTACCTGATGTCCTTCGTCTAGCGCACGACGAACCACCTGCCTTCCCAAAGTGCCTGTTGCACCAACGACCAACAAATTCATTAGTTAAATTTTTTGTAAAGAATCTTAAACTTTCTATAAGATTCTATCAGAAATTGTTGTTTGTTGTTTGTTATTTGTTATTTGTCGTTTGGGAATTGGGAATTGGGAATTGGGAATTGGGAATTGGGAATTGGGAATTGGGAATCGGGAATTGTCTTCCTTATCTTCCCCATCCCCCCATCTCCCTTGTCTCCCTTGTCTCCCTTGTCTCCCTTGTCTCCCTTGTCTCCCTTGTCTCCCTTTTCTCCCTTGTCTCCCTTGTCTCCCTTGTCTCCCTTGTCTCCCTTTTCTCCCTTGTCA
>JAAHHL010001180.1 GCA_010672185.1 Caldora sp. SIO3E6
TGATATTTTCCCCAAAGCCAAACTACTGTGCTACTTTGAATGGTTTTACCATGCCCATGGCTCCGATGCTGACTTCGATCCTACAGATCCTTTGACAATGGATGATGAAGCCAGAATTCGGATTAAAAATGCTCCAATTTTAATTGATTTGTGCAGCTGTGACCAAGGAATTGCTCCCACTTACTGGCAGCGGCAGCAGTTTCCCCCAGAGTATCAGAGCAAAATCAAAGTTTTTCACGATGGCATTGATACAGAATATTTTCAACCCAAACCAGGAAGCAAGTTGGTTTTACCTCAACTGAATTTAGATTTATCCCAAGTAGAAGAATTAGTTACTTATGTTGCACGAGGCATGGAACCCTATCGAGGCTTTCCCCAGTTTATGGAAGCAGTTGCTCTGATTCAACAGCGGCGTCCCCAATGTCATGTCGTCATCGTTGGAGAAAACCGGGTGGCTTATGGCAAATCTCTGCCGGATGGCAAAACTTACAAGGAGTTGATGCTCGAAAAAGTACCGTTAGACTTATCCAGAGTCCACTTTACCGGTCTACTGCCCTATGCACAATATGTTCAAGTACTGCAAGCTTCTTCTGTCCATGTCTATCTAACTCGTCCCTTTGTTCTATCTTGGTCGATGTTAGAGGCTCTAGCAACTGGTTGCTTAGTCGTTGCTTCCAAAACTGATCCTGTAACTGAAGTAATTGAAGATGGAGTTAATGGCTTGCTAGTAGACTTTTTCTCACCTCAAGCAATAGCTGAACGAGTGGAGGAGGTTCTCAATCATCCTACCAGAATGGCAAATATCCGAGTCCAAGGTCGAGAAACTATCCAGAAAAATTATGATTTACGTCTACTGCTGCCCCAGCATCTACGGGAAATCCAAAAGTAGATAACACCCTTAAGCTAATCATATATTACACCAAATCCGGTAACTAACCCAAATTTGATTATCAATCTCTTAGGAAATACTCTTGCAGAGTAAGGGTGTGGGGTCGAATCTTGCGCCGCTATGGTAAGGAAGAGACAGTCCTCTTCTTCCCTCTTCCCTCGGAGCCTCCTGCCTTCTGACTTGAAAGTAGGGAGCAATCAACACTCAACACTCAACACTCAACACTCAACTTTCATCACCTGGTGGTGAAAAATTTTTCATCGAGACTGCCTTCTGCCTCCTGCCTCGGAGCCTCCTGCCTTGTTTCTTGAAAGTTAATACTTCGTTGTGCCATAAGGACTGGTGCCGTCGGGTAAGATGGCAAAAGCCAAATCAGCACCATTGAAGTTGACATCTGTTACATCCGCATCCCGCAGATTGGCATAACGCAAGTTAGCATTAGTCAGATTGCTACCTGCCAGATTTGCTTCCAGCAGGTGTGCGCCAGTAAAAAAGGAGCCAGTCAGATTAGCCTTCTCCAAAGAAGCACCTTTTAGGTCCGCATCTCGAAATTCAGTCCTCTTCGCAGTAGCAGTACTTAAATCAGCTTCTACCAAACTGGTATTGAGGAGAGTTGCACCACTTAGGTCTGCGCCTTGCAAGTCACTTTTGATAAAATCAGCTCCATCTAAGTCAGTATTGCTCAAATCGGCATCCTTGAGGCGAACGCCAGCCATCTTTGCATCTTTAAGTTTGCTATTCTTCAAGTTAGCACCGGTGAGGTCACTATTTCTAAAGTCAGCTCCCGTCAAATCCTCTCCACTCAAATCAATGTCCTGAAGATCACACCCCACACATCTCTTCGTCTTCAGAATCTTTTCAACACTTACGTTTTTCGCTTTTAGTGGTCGAAAAACATTTTTGACTTGTTCAAGAGGCTTTAAGGCTAGGGGATAGCTGCTATTGGCATTAGATGAGAAACGCAAAGCTATCGGTATGCTAGTGACAGTCAATAGCATCACAAAAATCAAGACTCCTTTTATGTTCATAGAAGAAAAAAAATTTCCTGTACACCGTGTTGTTAAATTAATCCAACAATTTCATCAAGAAACAAGAAAAAAAGTTTAAAGTTTTGGTTAAGTAATGCCAAATCATAGCATTTCTCATTGGGATGAGGTACATTCGTTTTTGGGAATGGGGAATGGGGAATGGGCATTGTTAACTCATCCCCCGTGCTTTAGCCGGGGGATGAGAGTGTTATTTGTTGTTAGTTGTTAGTTGTTTGTTTTTACAAACAACTTTTGGGTAGCATGGTAAGCGAAGCGAAGCGGCTGGCGGCTATTTAGGGCTTGCTGAATAAGTGTGTAAGCCATACTAGAGAAAGGTTTCAAGCATTTGCAAGCCAAAATAGTGCAAGGTTTTTGCATTTTTGGCTTCAAAAACCTTGCACCATTGTCGGTAAATACCTGGTTAAGTTCCGAATGTTCGGGGTTAAAATCCGGAAAGCTGAAAGCTGACAGCTGACAGCTGAAAGCGAAGGACTTATTCAGCAAGCCCTATTTAGGGCTTGCTGAATAAGTGTGTAAGCCATACCAGAGAAAGGTTTCAAGCATTTGCAAGCAAAAAAAAACCAAGGAAATTGCATCTCTTGGCTCAAAAAACTGGCATCGACCTGGGTAACCTTGGGGGATGCAGATGCCCAAAACTAGGATAAATGCTGCATTCCTTCTTACTTAGGGTCTGCTGAATAAGTCATTAGCTATCAGCTTTTAGCTTTCAGCCGTCAGCTTTCAGCTTTCAGCTTGAAGATTACCCAGGGATTTTCCACAACAATGCCAGCTTTTTGAGCCCATTTGATAC
>JAAHHL010001181.1 GCA_010672185.1 Caldora sp. SIO3E6
TAGAATATGCCGGACCGCTAGGTGTTCTCCAGCCGGTGGCAGATGGCCTCAAACTAGTCTTTAAAGAAGACATTGTCCCTGCCAAATCTGACCCATTACTATTCACCCTCGGACCAATTCTCGTCGTTATCCCCGTATTTCTGTCTTATTTAATTGTGCCCTTTGGACAGAATCTGGTGATCACAGATGTGGGAACGGGAATATTCTTGTGGATCGCTCTATCGAGCATTCAACCTATTGGTCTACTAATGTCGGGCTATGCTTCCAACAATAAGTATTCCTTATTAGGAGGCTTAAGAGCCGCAGCACAGTCCATTAGTTACGAAATTCCTTTGGCATTGTCAGTACTGGCAATTGTCATGATGTCCAACAGCCTCAGCACTATCGACATTGTCCAGCAGCAATCAGGTTACGGTATTCTAGGCTGGAATGTTTGGCGTCAACCGGTAGGTTTCCTCATCTTTTGGATTGCCATCTTAGCTGAATGCGAACGATTGCCCTTTGACTTGCCTGAAGCAGAAGAAGAATTGGTGGCAGGTTATCAAACCGAATATGCAGGGATGAAATTTGGTCTGTTTTATGTTGGTTCCTACGTTAACCTAGTTCTCTCTTCTCTTCTGTTTGCTGTTCTTTACCTAGGTGGCTGGGAATTTCCCCTTCCTCTAGACAAATTAGCTGGCTGGCTAGGGGTTAGTGAAACCAGTTCTTGGCTTCAGATAGTCACCGCATCTTTGGGCATTATTATGACCCTGCTCAAAGCTTACTTCCTCGTTTTTATTGCCATTCTGCTACGCTGGACAGTGCCTCGTGTGCGCATTGACCAGCTGCTCAATTTGGGCTGGAAGTTCCTACTACCAATTTCTCTGGTAAATCTACTATTGACTGCGGCTCTCAAATTAGCATTTCCTGTCGCTTTTGGTGGTTAGTTAGTGGCGATAGCTAATCGCTAATCGCTAATTGTTAATGGCTAATTGTTAATGGCTAATTGTTAATTATTTAGTAACAATTTTTTCCTAGTTATTAACAAAAAACAAGAACTTTAACAACCGAGAAAATAATCATGATGAAGTTCCTCAAACAGGTTGGCGACTATGCCAAAGAAACTGTTCAAGCAGCTAAGTACATTGGTCAAGGTTTATCTGTTACCTTCGACCATATGCAGCGGCGTCCTGTAACAGTGCAGTATCCTTATGAAAAACTGATCCCTTCTGAGCGGTATCGCGGTAGGATTCACTTTGAGTTCGACAAATGTATTGCTTGCGAAGTATGTGTTAGAGTTTGTCCGATTAATTTACCAGTAGTAGATTACGAGTTTGACAAAGCCAGTAAGAAAAAAAATCTTAAGCACTACAGTATCGATTTCGGAGTTTGTATTTTCTGCGCTAACTGCATTGAATACTGCCCAACTAACTGTCTGTCGGCTACTGAAGAGTATGAGCTTTCCTCCTACGATCGCCATGAACTAAACTATGACAATGTGGCTCTAGGACGCTTACCCTACAAAGTTACTCAAGACCCGATGGTTACTCCCCTAAGAGAATTTGCTTACTTACCAAAAGGCGTTAATGACCCCCACGACTTACCAGCAGGTTCTCAACGCCCGGGTTTACGTCCAGAAGAGACGGCGAATTAGGTGTTAGGTGTTAGGTGGTAGGTGTTAGGTATTAGGTGGTAGGTGGTAGGTTAAACTCTTCCGAAGTTGCCTATTCCCTATTCCCTATTCCCCATTCCCCATTCTCCATTCCCCATTCTCCATTCCCCATTCCCTATTCCCCATTCCCCATTCCCCATTCCCCATTCCCAATACATAGTGAGGAGATTAAGTAATTGTGAATCTAGCCGAAGGCGTTCAACTCGTTTCAGTTGGTCTACTATCTGTAATGATGCTAGGGGCTGCTTTAGGAGTAGTCCTGATTAATAATATTGTCTACTCAGCTTTTTTACTGGGTGGTGTTTTCATCAGCATTGCTGGTTTATACCTGTTGCTCAATGCGGATTTTGTCGCAGCAGCGCAAATATTGATTTATGTTGGGGCAGTCAATGTTCTGATTTTGTTTGCCATCATGCTGGTGAACAAGCGGCAAGATTTTCCTCCCGTGGCTAAAGGCTGGATTCGCAAAGTTTCTACCGGGGTAGTTTGTCTTGGTTTGTTTGCCCTGCTGGGAACCATGGTGCTAGCCACTAGTTGGTATAAGTACAGTGAACCTGTGGTTATTAGTCAAAGTCCTGTTACAGAAATTGGTCTGCATTTCTTCAGCGACTTTTTGTTACCTTTTGAGCTAGCTTCTGTACTGTTGTTGATGGCTATGGTAGGGGCAATTATCCTCGCCCGTAGAGATTATATTCCTGAAGAATTGATTTCTGATGATACTGAAATTAAGACAGCTTCAACTTTACCTGAACGTCCCAGTGTTCGTGAGTTGGCTTCAGTAACTGGTGATGCTGGCAAGTTACCACGCTAAGGTTTTCTTAGCTAACTAATAAATTTTGTTCATAACTCTCTTGAAAATTGATGGAACTTCAGTACTTCTTACTTCTAGCTGCTGCCCTATTCTGTATTGGTATTTATGGCTTAATTACCAGCCGCAATGCTGTGCGAGTGCTGATGTCGATTGAGCTGATGCTGAATGCAGTAAACCTGAATTTAATGGGTTTTTCCAACTTTATGGATCCCATAGGAATTAAAGGTCAAGTGTTTACTGTATTTGTCATTACTGTAGCAGC
>JAAHHL010001182.1 GCA_010672185.1 Caldora sp. SIO3E6
GCTAACTATTTTAATATTTTCTTGACAAAAAAACTCTTAAATGATAAGATAGTAAGCTTGCAGTGTGTCAAAATTAAGCAATGAAGGTTAGAGCATCTGTCCGGAAAATGTGCGAAAAATGCCGCATTATTCGACGTCATGGTCGAGTTATGGTGATTTGTCCTAATCCCAAGCATAAGCAGCGCCAAGGTTAGTCGAGAGACTATTAATAAATTTAGTTGTAGCACAAAACCAAGCAAGAGGGAGAAAAAAACATGGCACGGATTGCTGGTGTAGACCTTCCTCGTGACAAACGAGTAGAAATAGGTCTCACCTACATCTATGGAATTGGTCTGTCCCGGTCTCAAAACATTTTGAGCCAGACAGGAGTCAATCCAGATACTAGGGTCAAGGATTTGAGTGATGCCGAAGTAGCATCTCTCAGAGCAGCAGTCGAAAAAAGTGACTATCAGGTCGAAGGAGACCTCAGGCGTTGGGAGTCAATGAACATCAAACGCCTTGCTGATATAGGAACTTATCGTGGGCGTCGTCATCGCCAGGGATTGCCAGTTCGGGGACAAAGGACTCGCACCAATGGACGTACTCGCCGAGGGCGTCGTATTACCATTGCAGGCAAGAAAAAGCCAGCGGCTAAAAAGTAAATAGCCTCTTTTTGTTAAGCAATTACCAAAATAATCAAACTACAGCAATATGGCGCGACCAACGAAAAAATCTGGTACAAAGAAGCAGAAACGCAATGTACCCAATGGAGTAGCCTACATCCAATCTACTTTTAACAATACCATCGTTACGATTACTGATCCCAGAGGTGACGTGGTTTCTTGGGCTTCAGCAGGCTCCAGTGGCTTTAAGGGAGCCAAAAAAGGAACTCCCTTTGCTGCTCAAACAGCAGCGGATGGTGCATCACGTCGAGCGATAGATCAGGGAATGCGCCAGATTGAAGTGATGGTGAGCGGTCCTGGTGCCGGTCGAGAAACTGCGATTCGTGCTATTCAAGCAGCAGGGCTAGAAATTACTATGATTCGGGATGTTACCCCAATTCCCCATAACGGCTGTCGTCCACCTAAGCGACGTCGAGTTTAAGCAAGAATTGGTTGACATTTGAAGATTGACAAGAACAACAAGGTCACCTTCATCCGAAAAAAAATGTCTCAATTTACGATGTCAATTGGTATTGGTCTACTCTTTCTTTAAACAACATTGAAGTTAAAGCAGAAAGAAAGCTGAACTTAGGTTGAGCCACGTCCTAAAAGCAGGTTTGAGCAAGGCCAACACCAACACCAAAGCAAGACATGAGCAAGAACGACTGCGACAAACAACCTGTAACCCATTTGTCGGGATTATGAGTAAGGGAGGTCACTCAGTGGCACAGTTTCAGATCGAGTGTGTAGAGTCTAAAATACTAAACAACAACAGTCAATATAGCAGATTTGTCCTGGAGCCTCTCGAACGTGGTCAAGGTACAACGGTTGGTAACGCTCTGAGACGGATTTTACTGGCTAACCTAGAAGGCGCAGCCGTGACAGCAGTAAGAATTGCTGGAGTAACTCACGAATTTGCCACAATTCAAGGAGTCAGAGAAGATGTCTTAGAAATTATGCTAAACCTCAAGGAGGTTATTCTCAAAAGCCATACTTCTCAGCCCCAAATTGGTCGAGTGATGATTACTGGACCTAGTACTGTAAGGGCAGCTCAGTTTGATTTGCCCTCGGAAGTGGAAATTGTTGACCCTGGTCAATATATTGCCACCTTGGCAGAGGGAGCCAAGCTGGAGATGGAATTTCGCATTGAAAAAGGACAGGGATATCGAGCTGTAGAGCGGGGTCGTGATGACGGGATTGCAGTAGACTTTCTACAGATTGATGCGGTGTTTATGCCAGTGAAAAAGGTAAATTACACCGTTGAAAATGTCCGTGCTGACGGCTCCTTAGAAAAAGACCGGTTGCTCTTAGATATCTGGACAAATGGTAGTCTCAGTGCTCAGGAAGCTTTAAGTAGAGCTGCCAGTATGTTAGTAGATTTGTTCAATCCCCTCAAAGATATCAATGTTAAACCTCCTGAAGACCCGACCGATATTCCACAGGATCCAACTAGCCAAATACCCATAGAAGAATTGCAGCTTTCAGTACGAGCTTACAATTGTCTGAAGCGGGCACAAATTAACTCCGTCGCTGACTTACTGGATTATAGCCAGGAAGACCTATTAGAAATCAAAAACTTTGGTCAAAAGTCAGCCGAAGAAGTGATTGAAGCCTTGCAGCGGCGTTTGGGGATCACATTACCCCAAGAAAAATCGGCAAAAACTAGCTGAGGGAATGGGGAATAGGCATTGGTGACAAGTTAAGGCAAAAATGCCGTTGTCAAGGGAGCGGAGGAGCGGAGGAGCGGAGGAGCGGAGGAGCGGAGGAAGAAGAATACAATTTTCCTTAACCCTTGGGTCTTTCCATATATAGGGTCTTTTTTAGCCCCCAAACACCATATATGGGAGTTGACAAAATGCACCACCCTTTAACTTGTCACCATTGCCTAACACCTAATTAGGGTCTGCTGAATAAGTAACAAGTAACAAGTAACAAGTAACAAGTAATAAGTAAGAATGAATGCAGCATTTATCCGCTGTTTTGGGCATCTGCATCCCCCAAGGTTACCCGGGTTGATGCCAGGTTTTTAAGCTAAGAGATGCAATTTCTTGGGATTTTTTGACTTGCTGCATGATTGAAAG
>JAAHHL010001183.1 GCA_010672185.1 Caldora sp. SIO3E6
TCTATATTCAGCCCCGCGCCTTGTAATAGTTTTTGGGCAATTAGTTGATTTACCTCGTTGTCTTCTACTAACAAGATTTGAGCTCCTTGAATCTCCCGCAGTTGTTCAGGCGAACCCAAGGATTGAGCCCCACTAAGGGAAGCCGGAACGCAATTTCCAAAAACCTTCTGAATCGCTTCAAATAGACCCCAATCTCCGAGGATTGGAGAATGGAGACTTCATCGCCACCTGGTATGATCTAAATGGAGAGCCTATTAGCTACTCCCGATTCAGTCCTGATGGTAGTGGGAGTTTCACCCAAACCCCAATTGGTTCTTGGCCAGTAGGTTGGGGAATTCGGGGAACGGCAGATCTCAATGGAGATGGACTTGATGATTTTCTCCTCACCCACAAGACTTCCAGTGGTTTCGGAAATTACGAGTACAGAGTTGCTCTCGGTCAAAGTGATGGCAGTTTTGATTTCAGCGCTACTCCTATTACCCTTCTGAACAATATGCCTTGGGGAGCCAACTTTACCCTAGCTGATGTAGATGGGGATACTCATAGCGACTTGGTGTTCCACAGTTATGCTTCTGGTGGCTCCTTCACTACTAATCTCTATATGCTCAAAGGTAACGGAGATGGAACTTTTGCCGACGTGAGCAATCAGCAGTTGTTGCTGAGCAATCCCCACGGTGCAACCACACCTTTATTCGGCGATTTTGATGAAGATGGAGATTTGGATGTCTTCCTACCGCCGGATGATGATGTTGCAGATATGGGTCAATCTTATATTGCTTTCAACGATGGTTCAGGGGGATTTAGTACACCACAGCAGTCTATTGATTTCCGACCCAATAACGAAGGTTCTACCAACGACCAGTTTTGGGCATTTGCCGAGACCTACGATGTTAATCTGGATGGTCACCTCGATATTGTTGGGCGCTCGATTCCTTGGAATAACGGTAATTATAGCGTTGAAGTTTACTTAGGAGATGGCAACGGTGGATTCTCTGCCCAGGGACAAGAGTTGTTCTCTGTACCTACTTCAAGTCCCAGACCAGTCTTAACACCTTTAAGTCTACCTGAACCCGGTGTTACCATCATCGACTGGGATGGCACAGATAACCTCACTGGTGGGAATGGTAATGATACCCTTATCGGTCTATGGGGTAATGACACCATCATTGGCGGTAACGGAGACGATCTGATGCTGGGTGGTGCTGGTGACGACAACCTTGACGGTAGTGCTGGCAACGATATCTTGCTTGGAGAAGAGGGCAATGACACCATCAAGGGTGGTACTGGTAACGATATCCTCGAAGGTGGTGCTGGTGGGGATATGTTGCTTGGGGATGAAGGTCACGACACTATTAATGGCGGTAGTGGTAATGACTTCCTTATTAGTGGAACTGGCAACGACATTCTTGACGGTGGTATTGGTGATGACAGCTTGTTTGGTGGTGCAGGTGCTGACCAATTCTTGTTGACGCCCGGCCAAGGAACAGACATAATTTATGATTTTGAAGATGGTATAGATAAGTTCTTGTTAGGCGGTGGTTTAGACTTTAACCAGCTTGATATTACTCCAGGCATCATTACTACCTCGATCAGTATTAAGAGTAGTGGAGAACAGTTAGCGTCTCTGATTGGGGTGTCATCTAGCGACATTACAATGGCAGATTTCATCTAGTGGACCGACACAGCTAAAATTTCGGAATCAGTAGGTTGGGTCGAGGCAACGAGACCCAACATCAGTCAGGCTTTGTTAGGTCACAAAGAAAGCTCTACCCAACCTACATTTTTAGCTGTGCCACGGCAGTAGTGGCACAGCTAAAATAGTGAAATAGATGTAGTGCCAGCATCTTGCTCGCTTTTTATATACCTAAGCGCGAGCGAGACGTTTGTGCTACGCACTAGCATCGCTTACGCACTACATTCTTAAATTCTAAATTCTAAATTCTAAATTCTAAATTCTAAATTCCCCACTCCTTTTTTCCCTCACCCTATTTTTACCCAACTCTGAAAACTGGATTGGGTATAAATTAAGGCTGTTAAACTTTGCAATATTCTAGCTGAGTCTCATATGTTAGCGGAGGCTCAGGTGATTCCGCCTCGAACAAAAAAGCAATAACTGGCTTATTGAGACAGAGAAATGGCATAGTTACTAGTGATTTCTGGTCACTGCTACAGATTTCAACGTCAGTTAATTCAATAAAATTTCGGGAATTATTGAGTAAATCAGAGATTTTAGAGCGATAGCCATTTGAAGGTAGATTTATTGTTAAATTTCCGCAAATACTAAGGTTATTTACTGTCAAAATTTTAATTCTAGTTTGTCTCATGGTTTTTTCATTGCTCAATGTTATAGGTTGAAATTACTCACTACTTTTATATCTGTAAACTTCACGATAATTTCGCAAATATATCCTTTTTTTTAAGCTTTCTAGAGAGAAAAATTGCTTATTCTAGTCCATATTATTCTCCCGGAGTTCAGATGCCCGACTTCTTGAAGAAGTCGGGCATCTATAGCGTTTCCAGATATAGCAACCGAAGACAAGGGGCTTAAGCCCCTTGTTAACTTACCGGAGAATGTCTTAACCGCCTTGGCAACTGCTATAAGTTGAAAACCTAGATTATCGTTTTTTAAAAGAAAAAAACTTCTGTATTCTTCCCTTCTTCTCCTCCTAACTCCTACCTCCTATAGCGCTACGCACAATTCAAAATTCAAAATTCAAAAA
>JAAHHL010001184.1 GCA_010672185.1 Caldora sp. SIO3E6
TCAAAAAGCTGGCATTGTTGTGGAAAATCCCTGGGTAATCTTCAAGCTGAAAGCTGAAAGCTGACGGCTGAAAGCTAAAAACTGATAGCTAATGACTTATTCAGCAGACCCTAATTAGGGTTTGCCTCATCAAGTCGTAACTTTCGGGGAAAGAATAGGTGTTAGGTGGTAGGTGGTAGGTGGTAGGTGAGTTTTGAGGTATTGGTGTTAGGAAATTTCCCAAGTCGGTGCAAAGAAATTGAGCCCATCAATGCAAAAACATTGGACTTGTTTAGTTTGCCATAGGATTGAAACCGACGTCTGGCATGGCTTCCACACTTATGCAGCAAACCCTAATTATCAATTATCCATTATCAATTCTCAATTCTCAATTCTCAATTCTCCATAACGATTTTGATAAAATGCCATAATTTGGTTTACTCGTTTGCGAGCCTGTAGTGTAGTTTCTTCCCAAAACTGAATCCGCAAACTCTCTATCTGACTTTGATGGTAGTCAAACTGTTGTGATGTTTGGGGTAGTAAATCGACTTCTACCCCTGGCACTTGCCGCAAATGAGCAGCAATTTCCCGATAAATTGCTAAGGGTAGAGTAGGGGAACTAATTTGATAGCACCCAACAGCTGCTGTGTCTTCAGGGATGAGGTTCATGAGGGATGGTCGAATGGAGAATGGAGAATTGGGAATTGGGAATTGAGAATTGAGAATTGAGAATTGAGAATTGAGAAGGGTTTTGGAGAGTACCCAAACTCTACATATTGTACTTGACCAAACGCACTACCCTTGAAATTGTCACCAATGCCTAAGACCTAACACCTAAGACCTAACACCTAATCTAATAGCTGGAATCGATGCTGTCTGGGAACCTCCTCCTTCTGGTCCTCCGATGGGTTCTTCCCCTACTCCTATTATTACTTCAACGCCATTTTCTTCAAGAATTACCACTGGGGTTGGACCTCGATTCGCTTCAATCCGTTTAACTAATACTTGTCCATTGTATAAACGCTGACCTTCTTTCACATATTGACTAGGCCGGTCTGGCACTTTTACAATGGCGCTGGGTTGCTCATTGACTTGTACCACTCCTTCCACTTTGATTTGCCTTGCCAGAGTTGCTTCTGGGATTTCTGGTAGCTGAGGGATAAATTCAGGCACTGACGAAATATCTGGTCCTAATCCTATAGGACTATCTGGACTAGTTTGATTACCAGTGGATGGGGGTGTTACTGATGGCGGGTTTGATGCCTTGGATTCTGGGGTAGTTGCCTTTTTGGGTGTAGTTGCTTGAGGAGTGGTTGGCTTTTTAGGAGCAGTTGCTTGAGGTGTAGTGGCCTTTTTAGGAGCAGTTGCTTGAGGCGTAGTTGGCTTTTTAGGAGCAGTTGCTTGAGGTGTAGTTCTCTTTTTAGGGGCAGTTGTTTGAGGTGTAGTGGCCTTTTTGGGAGCAGTTGCTTGAGGTGTAGTGGCCTTTTTAGGAGCAGTTGCTTGAGGTGTAGTGGCCTTTTTGGGAGCAGTTGCTTTTGGAGTAGTGGCCTTTTTGGGAGCAGTTGCCTGAGGTCTAGTTTGAGTTGTACTGGGATTTCCCTTATTTTGAGGTTGGGGTACCCTAGGTATTCCTGGCACTGGCTGAGGAACAGTACCTCTACCCCCAGACTTAGTATCTACCTGGACTTCCGGCTGCACTGGAATTGCTGCAAATGGGTCATTGCGACCTTTGGTAATCTGCTTAATTCTTTCCTCTGGTGGTAGAGAAGAAATTAAACCAGCTGCTGCTTGTGGAACTTGCGTCTTGGCTGGCTCTACTGGACTCTCAAAAGGGGAAGGTGAGGGAGAGGCTTCTGGAGAGGAGGAGGCTTCTGGAGAAGGGATGGCAGTTTGTTCCACTTCGTTTTGACTGCCGTCAATAGTACAACTTCCTGTAAACATAGCCAGAAAGCTCAACAACCCAATTAATGCAACTTGACGCATAGCTCTAGTACCCAGATTTTGGTAAAAAACACAATTGACTTGATCTTAAGCAGCAACAAAGCCAATTAGTCTCTAGATCAAGTATATCGAAACAGCTGATAAGTAAGCCAAGAACAGGCTTAATTGGACTTGTCTTACTCCCCACACTCCCTCAGCTCCCTCAGCTCCCCCAGCTCCCTCAGCTCCCTCAGCTCCCTCAGCTCCCACACTCCCTCAGCTCCCCCACTCCCTCAGCTCCCTCAGCTCCCCACACCCTATCCCTCACCCCCAGTCATTAACCTTTTGAGGGATTTGAGCCCTTTTTTCAGACGGCGGGAGACAGTTACTACACTGATATCCAAAATTTCTGCTACCTCTTTTTGTGTCAAATCATGTAGAAACACAAATTCCATGACTTCACGAGTACGCTTTTCTAGGTGATCCAATGCTTGTTGCAGTCGAATTTGGTCTTCTTGCGCTAACTGAAAACTGCGGTAGCGGGGGTCTGGAACTAGTTCAGATAGACTAGTTGTTCCTTCCTCAGAGTCCCTTACCGGCGTATCCAAACTGAGAGGTTCCCGATTTTGATGAGCCAGGGTAATTTCTTGCCATTCTGCTAAGGGAATGTCTAAAGCTGCTGCTACTTCAGCATCTGTAGGTTGTCGGTTGAGCTTGATCCTTAGCTTTTGAGTAATTGCTACAGACTGCTGCCTCAATGCCAACCAACGTCGAGGGATGCGAACCGAGTAACTTCTGTCTCTTAAATAATGCTGAATT
>JAAHHL010001185.1 GCA_010672185.1 Caldora sp. SIO3E6
CTTTCAATCATGCAGCAAGTCAAAAAATCCCAAGAAATTGCATCTCTTAGCTTAAAAACCTGGCATCAACCCGGGTAACCTTGGGGGATGCAGATGCCCAAAACAGCGGATAAATGCTGCATTCATTCTTACTTATTACTTGTTACTTGTTACTTGTTACTTATTCAGCAAGCCCTAGTTATGGGAGGCATATCTTACCCTTCAACTGATCTAAACGTAATCGACATTGCTGCCAACTGAGCCGTATTCACTGCACGAGCATTCGCATCATAGCTAACATCCAAACTGCGATCGCTCCGAGTTCTAGTTCCTTGATCTAAATCCCCTAATAGTGCATCAATCGCTTCTGCTGAATCCTCTTCCAAGGCTACCGGACCACTCTTTTGTCCCCGACTTTCAGCAATTTTCTGTAATGTTTTGAGTGCCTCTCGAATGGGGGTAGCACTAGCAATCACCAACACTTCTGCTGTGCCTAAGGGTCTACCCACATTAAATTTAAATGTATCACCCCGGGCCGCATCAGGAATTTTTCTGGTTTGTCCCGCTTCAATAATTGCTGCTCCTTCAGTTGCTGTCCAACTATTGGGGAAAATAACAAACATCTCCCCGTTTGGACTAATTACCAATACCGTCACATATAAATCACCCACCTCCTGATTTTCTACCTCTAACTGCACACGAGTACCTAGAGGTAACAGGGGAATGCCATTTTCCACTTTCACTGCACCCCCAGGAATAAATGTAGATGAGGGATTTACTGCTTCGGTTTTCTTCAGTGTATTCCCCCGCACAGTGAACTCTTGAGCCACCACATCCAGGGGTTTACCTGTTGTATCAACTACTCTCATTTTGGCTAACACGTTCATCCGGGAGGAGTCAGCATTGAGGGTAAGTTTAACTAATCGAGCAGCAAGTAGGGAACGGAGTTTAGCTTTGAGGCGCTCAATGGCATCAATTACTCTTTCATCTTTCGCATCAAAGGAACCGGGGATCAAATCCAGTCCCTGACTATACAACCCCACACTCCCAATAGCGGGAATCTCTGGTTGTCCCCTGGCCTGAAGTTCTTGATATCTTTCTGGGGTCATCCGGCCTAAGATATAATGTACCTCCCTTTGTCCCAAAGCTGTTGGTTCTAGGCGCGGGATTTGGGAGATGGCGGCAATAGTGCCTCGCATACCGCCGCTGATGGAGCGAGTTCCCCCACTAACTAGAGATTGATCAAGTCCGATGCTTAAGTTTATATCATCAGGAATCGCTCTAGCTTGCTCTTGCAGAAGTAACCCTGGTTTGAGAAGGTTAGGTTGGCGGATTTCCACTAACTTGCCTCTACCGATTAAGCCATTCTTGGAGTCACGGGATTGGAGTTGTACTATTCCTAAATTTTGACCCTGGTCATCTAATAATAAGAAAATCGCATCCTTATTAAAAGCGGCAATAGTTCCTGGTTCAATGCCTCCCAACCACAACTCTACCTGCTCCCCCTCAATTTTGGTCACTACTGCTTCCGCTGGTAGTGTTTGCTTCTGGAGAAAGTACATCGGTTGGCGCTCATTCCCTGCTTTCGCCTCAAATTCTGGCACTTGCCTCGTACTAGACATCTTGGTTGTACTGCGGGAAACATTAGCAACAATGTTGCTAACTCCCTCATCTGCCGTCGCCTGCCAAAGATACTGAGTCAGCGCATAGGTAAAGGCTCCTGCATAAAAGCCATCAAACGGCATGTCAGCCGCCAACTGCTTCTGTGCCGCTGATGCAATCACCACTCCCCTAGGAATACCCTGTTGCCGCAGTCGATTAACTTCCTCTGCCGTTAGTCCCAATTTCGTCATCAACTGCTGTTGATACTCCCTTTCTATTGGACTAGGATCAGTATCTTTACCGCCATTAATCGCACGAATTGTCAGGTTACCCCGTTTACCCCCACCAGCATGACAGCTATCCAGAATAGCAGTAACATTTTCTGTCTCCAATGCCGACATCCACAAGAACAGGGTTTCCCCCATAATGTCAGAAACAACAAAGCGCTCACCTTGTGGCGAAATTTTCCGGTCTAGGGGAACAAAAGTACTGTTAAGCTGGTTTTGGAAGGGACTGTTGGGATCAAAAACCTGGGAACCATGTCCAGAAAAGTGAAAGACAACTACATCCCCCGGTTTGGCTTGCTCAATTAGATGTTTTTCAAAGGCTTGCAGGATATTGGCACGAGTTGGTTTAGCACTACTGTCGTCGGTAATGAGGAGAATATCGTTGGGATTAAAACCAAAGCGGTGAATGAGCAGTTCTCGTTGTAAAAGGGTATCGTTAATGCAGCCTTTTAGGGGAGAATTGGTATAGCCATTAGCGCCAACTAGCAGCGCCAGTTTACGAGAAGTAGATTGAGCAAGAATCTTGCCGTAGCGGAGTCCTTGGCGTTGAATATCAAGTTGACTGATACCAAGAGTTGCGAGAGCAGAGGCAGCAAATTCTAAGAACCGACGGCGTTTAAGAATTGTCATTTGTCATTTGTCATTTGTCATTTGTCATTTGTCATTTGTCATTTGTCATTTGTCATTTGTCATTTGTCATTTGTTGTTTGGGAATTGGTAAGTGTTAATATCTCCCTTGTCCTCCTTGTCCCCCTTGTCCCCCTTGTCCTCCTTGTCCTCCTTGTCTCCTCTACTCCGCTTCCCCAATCAAAGTAAATGCTGCCCAATCTTGGGGATTAGGGTGGGTTTT
>JAAHHL010001186.1 GCA_010672185.1 Caldora sp. SIO3E6
GTGATACTTAATGCCAATGTTTTTACGCTGCCCATTCGGCATAATATAAGGCTTAATATACTCGTATTCAGCCTCCCAACCTAAATCTTTATAAAACTCCCGGTATTCCGCTGCTCCAGGGTAGCCAACTTCCGAAGACCAAACCTGCTGGGATGATTCCTGATCACGTCCAAAGGCAGCAACTCCTGTTTCTGTATAGATTGGTGCGTAAGTTCCGAAACGAGGACGAGGACGAGCATACAAAATTCCATGACCATCCGTCAGGAAATAGCGCAAACCCGCATCTGCTAGCATTCGCTCTAAACCTTCGTAGTAAGCACATTCTGGCAACCAGATTCCTTTCGGAGGACGCCCAAAGGTTTCCTCGTAATGTTCACAAGCCACCTGAATTTGTGCCCAAACTGCCTGGGGATACATCTTCATCAGGGGCAAGTAGCCATGAGTGGCACCGCAGGTAATAATCTCCAGATTATTGCTGTCTAAGAACTGCTTAAAAGCCATTACCAAGTCGCCTTGATAGCGTTCCCAGGTTTGGCGAGTGGCGCTGAACTCTTGACGGTAATGTTCAGCTAGGTAACGGATATGACCATTGTGCTCGTTATGCTCAATTTCCTTCTCCACCAGTTCTTCTAGTAAAAACAGGTGTTTCTCGTAGCGTTCTTGTAGCAGAGGGTCTCGGAGCATAGACACCAAAGGGGGTGTCATGCTCATAGTTATTTTAAAGTCAACGCCATCCCGTTTTAACCCCTCGAAGACGTGCAGCAGGGGAATATAGGTTTCAGTTATTGCTTCAAATAGCCACTCTTCCTCAAGGACATAGTCACTTTCTGGATGACGGACAAAAGGCAGATGGGCGTGAAGGACAAGAGCAACGTAGCCATTAGCCATGGTAAATCAGGAGTCTTGGGTCAATTGGTAAACTATAATTAAGGAAAACCACGAAGATTTTACAGTCTCTTAAGATTTTAGACTAAAGGGACTCAGAGAGCGCACAAAAGCGTTGTTTTCTTTCCTGAGGTTTATCTCATTAGTCATTGGTCATTAGTTCTTGGTTGTTGCTACAAAGGATAAAGGAAAACCTTCCTAGCTCCTGTCTCCCTGCCTTCCACTAAGCCGTGAATCTCACGATAGAAGCCTGGGAGGGTGCTGAAAGTCTAAAATAGATCTTAAGATAATCTAAAATAGATCTACTAATTGTCAATAAATCAAGAGTACTGATAATAGACAATCAATCTTATTGCTGTTCAAGCCTTACCTGTTGAAGAGTGCTAACACCAAATTGCATGCAGGCACCTCATGAAAAACCCTCGGATGCGGAAGCTCTACTACAGCTTCTACTGTTTACGGATGAACGTCTCAGTTCTCGGAAAACTATCCAACAAATTCGCCATTATCTCGAAAGCTTAAGGATGGAGTACCCTTTTGAGCTGAAGGTAGTGGATGTGGGAAAACAGCCAGACCTGGCTGAACATTTTAAGTTGGTGGCAACCCCTGCTTTGATTAAGATCCACCCCCAACCAAGACAAACTCTAGCTGGTAGTGATTTAATTAGTCAACTCAAGAATAGTTGGCCTCGCTGGCAAAATTCTGTTAAGGAATACGAGGAGCAGCTTTCCCAAAGTGTCTCCTCCAACTCAGCAGGAATATCCCCATCTACCACTAGTTCCCTTGGGACTTCTGTAGAACTTATTCGGCTATCCGACGAAATTTTTCGCCTCAAACAAGAAAAAGAGGAACTACTTGAGCAGCTAAAATTCAAGGAGCAGGTAATGTCAATGTTAGCTCATGATTTACGCAACCCCTTAACTGCTGCTTCGATTGCTATAGAAACTCTAAATTTAGAGCAACAACCCCATAATAAACGGGCATCTAAGTTGACACCCTCCCTGAAGAAACGGCTGTTTGAGCAGGCTCGTAACCAATTGGGCAGCATGGATCGGATGATTACAGAACTACTGCAAGCAGCCAGAGGTAACAACGCTGAATTCAATATCCAGCTTCGCAAACTGCAATTAGGGAAACTTTGCCAGGATGTGATTGCTCAGATGAAGGAACAGTTTCAGTCGAAGTCTCAGCAAGTGGAAACTGATATACCACAAAAATCTCCATCTGTCTATGCTGACGCAGAATTAATCCGTCAAGTGTTGGCAAATTTGCTGGATAATGCCAATAAATATGCACCTGTGGGGGGGACAATTCAAATTTCCCTACTGCACCGGACAACCCAGAAAATGCAAATTACCGTTGCTGATGATGGTCCTGGCATTCCCGAAGAGAAAAGCGATCGCATTTTTGAAGACCGCTTCCGGCTCAAGCGAGATGAAGCACAAGAAGGCTATGGTTTAGGTTTATCTGTGTGTCAAAAAATTGTTCATGCCCATTATGGTCGCATTTGGGTAGAGACAGCTCCCAAAGGAGGCTGTTGTTTTCATTTCACTCTACCGATTTATCGGTGATTTTGTCATTGGTCATTTGTCATTGGTCATTTGTCATTTGTTGTTTGTCATTGGTCATTGGTCATTGGTCATTTGTTGTTGGTGATTTATCAATTCTCCATTGTCCATTCTCCATTGTCCATTCTCCATTCTCCCTCATCCCTGGCGCAAGGCATCAATAATCTGAGCGTTGGCTTCTGGGAAGGAAAACTGGTCGATTTCTGCTAAGCTAACCCAGCGGATCTCGTCGCATTCAAGGGGTTGAGGAACACCTCCGAGGTG
>JAAHHL010001187.1 GCA_010672185.1 Caldora sp. SIO3E6
TGCGGAAGAAACTGGACTAGAGTTACTAGAGATTTGTCGGTTAGTTGGGGTTTACTCTGCACCAGACCGCGATCCTAGAATTCATTCTATTTGTGTGTTGGTAGAAGCCAAGGTTAAAGGAATCATGCAAGTACAGGATACTTTTGAGATTACTGATGTTCAAGCTTTCCATCCCTCAGCTATTCCTAAGGAAAACTTGAGCCATGATCATCAATTTCAGTTACAAGATTATTTAGATGGAAAGACAGTTGTTGCTTGAGGATGCACTATGAATGAGTTGCAACTGCCAGCAACAGTTAGCAGTTATCCTTATACTTCTTAAGGTAGGGAAGAACGCCAACTCCCGACTCGGTTATTAGTTGTTGGTTAGCCAGTATTAATTCACAAACAACTAATAACAAATAACCAAGCTCAAAAATATTGCGATTAGGATGGATTTACCTCTACGTAATTCTCGGATTAAGTTGCCCTCAGGACAAGTTTTCTGGCGGGAAGTTGGTCAAGGACCGATTCTGGTATTTCTCCATGGCTCTTGGAGTGACAGCAGTCAATGGTTACCTGTTATTGAGTATTTGCATCACAATTACCACTGCTTTGCTCTTGATCTATTAGGATTCGGTGAATCTGAACAACCTAAGCTTCACTACTCAATTCAGCTAGAAGTCGAGTGTTTACTCAAATACCTAGAAGCGTTACGCCTAGCACCAGTATATTTGATTGGTCACTCCCTAGGAGGTTGGATTGCTGCTAGTTCTGTTATACAATCTTATCAGCAGGTGCGTGGTTTAGTTTTAATCGCACCAGAAGGTGTTCTGCTAAAAGGGCAGCAAAACAGTTGGAGAAAGGCACAGTGGTTAGTGGGGCCTCCACCAATAGCTTATAGAATTTTGCGATCGCTCCTTCCCCTAGCTAAGTTTTTGGGACGTAACAAACCTATCGAGCACATCCTTCAACAACGTCAACTGTTGCTCAGTTCACCTACTGCTTGTAAATTATTGTTCCAGCGACGCTGGTCAGAAATTCGAGCGGAATTACTGCAAGATAATCTCGAATTCCTGAAAGTACCAACTTTGATTGTACAAGGTAGAAAAGATAGCACTGAGGCGATCGCCCGCTCTCAAATTTACGCAGACAACAGCCCCCAGGCTCAGCTACAGATGATTAATCATGGAGGGAATGACTTACCAGAATCCTTACCAGCTTTAATCGCTAGGTATATTAATGAATTTGTAAGTAATTGTTAGTAAGGCAGAGGTCAGAAGGCAGAGGGCAGAAGGGAAGAAAGAAGGTTACAAGGGAGCGGAGGAGCTGAGGAGCTGAGGAGCTGAGGAGCTGAGGGAGGTGGAGAAACCTGAACTAAGTCAAAAGATAAAGAGGATACGGTCAATTTCAGGACAGCAAACTAACACCTAACACCTAACACCTAACACCTAACACCGACCACCTAACACCTAACACCTAACACCTAACACCTAACACCTATCAGCCGTTTGCCAAATTTAGCATATAGTGCAGGAATCACCAACAAAGTCAATGCTGTAGAGGTAAACAAACCACCCAATACCACAATTGCTAGAGGTTGTAAAATTTCATTTCCGGCTCCACTGGCGATTGCTAACGGCAGCATACCTAGGGCAGAAGTAACTGCTGTCATTAAGATGGCGTTAACTCGTTCTAGAGAACCCTTAACAATCACATCTTTGAGCAACATTCCCTGAGCAAACTTGTTATTGTAGTTGTCTACTAGTAACAAACCATTGCGAACGGCAACGCCAAAAAGGGTGATAAACCCAATTAAGGAGGCTACCGAAATCACACCCCCACTCAACACTATTGATACAATACCCCCTACTAGTGCCAGGGGTAGGTTGATCATAATAGCGATGGTAGCAGGAAGGGATTTAACCGAGAAGAATATCAAAACTGTAATCGCGATCGCCGCTAGGATACTATACACCAGCAAATTATTAGTAGCCCGCTCCTCCGATTCAAACTGTCCCCCATACTGGATAAAGTAGCCGTTAGGCAATTGTACGTTTTGTCGAATTTGAGCTTGAATATCCCTGACTACACCGCCTAAATCACGTTCTGCAACGTTGGCTGAAACGACGATTAAGCGGGAAACGTCTTCCCGATTCACCACGTTGGCTCCCATGCCGTAGTCCACTTTAGCAACGGTACCAAGGGGGATGGTTTCCCCAGTCGGGGTGGAGATGGGAATGGCACGAATGGCATCTAAGCTGTTGCGAGCCTTTGCCGTCAGTGAGACGAAGATATCAATAAGCTGCTGGTTTTCTGCTACCTGGGATACCACCCTGCCATTAAGAGCAGTTTCTACCACATCTGACAACTGTTCCATACTCAGTCCATAAGTCCCAGCAGCCTGACGATTGTATTGGATTTGCACCTGACGTATGGGCAGTTGGGGTTCAAGTTGTAAGTCTACCACCCCAGCAATCGGTTCGATAACATCGCGGACTTGTTCACCAATCTTGCGGAGTTCTATCAAGTCAGAACCAAAAATTTTGATCGCGATCGCACTTCTGACTCCAGAGAGTACCTCATCCATGCGGTGGGAGATAAACCCACCAATATTAGGGGCAACACCGGGCAGCTTCAAGAAGGCTTCACGCAGTTGTTTAACGCTGGCTTCCCGATTTGTGAGTGCCGTATCACTGAGTTCCACATCTACGTGTGCCATACA
>JAAHHL010001188.1 GCA_010672185.1 Caldora sp. SIO3E6
TGAGAGCTCGCTTGCGTTGCGTCATACTTAAATTTTCCTGTGAACAAATATTAGGTGAATCTTAACTGCTTAATAACCCTGGACAATTCCACATCAGTGCAAAAATATAGCGCCATAAAGAATGTGGCATCTCTTGAGAAAACCTGAGAGCTAACTTTACTCTCTCTCTTATTGCGCAGCTAGCATTGACTTAAAGAAGAATGAGCAAGAGTCAGTCAAAAAATTTACAGGGTTTCCACTGGCTGGTCTGTGCTGAGATTGTAGTGGCAAGGCTTTCTCTAGGCTTGTAGACTCCCAACAGTAGCTATTTAGTCTGGGTAAATTCCTTCTTAAGCTAGCCTAAATTTTTCTTAGTATCAAGAAGCAGTAGTCCATAGTGGGAGGCTTTAGCTATTTATTGTAGAGTAAAAGTCACTGAAATTAGTCAAGGCAGGGTTTTTGACAGTACTGGCTCTCGTCTGCTCTCATAGTGGGTCATTAATTTCGCTCTATAGCATTGATTCAGGTAATCAAATTGATAACAAAATCTCCGCCAGGCGACGGCTATCATGGCGCAGGACTGTTTTTCCTTTGACAAAGTTACCAGTTATTATTTCTTTGTTGACTAGCCTCTGGCATTCCTCAAGATCTGATTCAACTGGTAACTTGTGTTCAGTAGCATAGATGCGGCGCATCATGTCTTGAATCGGCTCAGTATTGACAACAGCGAAATCAACTAATGTGCCATCACAGTAGTAGTCCTCTATTTTTTTGATAAAATCTGATGCTTTATAGCCATAGGTTTCAGACGGATCAGTTACTAGATTAACTACATAGGTTTTGGGAGCAGAAGTTTGTTTCAAAGCTTCTGGTAACCCTTCTACTAAAAAATTGGGCAGAATACTGGTAAATAAGCTCCCAGGGCCGATAATTATATGGTCTGCTTCTAAAATTGCCTGTACTACTGGCTTATAAACTTGGGCACGGCGTGAAAGATAGATATATTCAATCCTGTGCTCAAAATTCGTGCGCAAGTCGATATGGGTTTCGCCAATTAAGTCGCTGCCATCATTGAGTTTAGCAATCAGCTCCACATCATTAAGAGTGACTGGCAGTACTCGACCTTCGATATTTAATAACTTAGATATAGATTCTATACCAAAGGGGGTACCACCCTCCCAATCATAGGCAGCAGCCAGTAGTAAGTTGCCTAGGCTATGTCCTTTAAGACCATCCCCCTTACAAAAACGGTAGTTGATAAAATCGCGCCATTTTTGGCTGTATTCGTCATCTGGTAATAGTTCGGAGATACATTTGAGAACATCGCCAGGAGGTAGAATACTATGCTCGTCCCGCAATCTACCACTACTGCCACCACTGTCCATCATAGAAACGACAGCAGTAACATCAAATAATTTTTTAAATTCACTGAGTACAGTACTAACACCTGAACCGCCGCCGATGACGACAACTTTAGGTCGGTTGTTGTGGCTCATAAGACAAATAAGACTAAGAAAATATTTTGCTCAGATAAAAAAACTAGCTCTATTTATCGGTACTAGTGGTAGATAAAATACAGCTCAACTATAATGTATATTAAATTACCTCGCATTCATGTGGCAATTACGCAGAACATCTCGTTTATAAATCAAATAAAAGACTTTGCTCAGAGAAAAAGTAAATTTACTTAAAGTAAGGGTTGCAGATAAACATATTGTTATATATTATGTATTTATAATTACATCTTAATAAGGTAAAATTATTTACATAATCTTAACATAGTAATATTCTTCCACCGAAGAGTTCTTCCTTGGCGGGCATTAAGTTAAAGCAATTATTTTTATATAACAGTTTTTAGCTCAGCACAAAATATACTTTTTTAAAAAATACTCCATGGTGTAAGTGACAAATAAATAGACAGCGTTAATTGTATGATTAATTTTATTTATTGTAATTTGAGTTTAAAAGATTAATATTACTTGATTAACAAACAAGCTTGTAAATCTCATTATAAGTGAGTTAAAAATTTATTTTTGATAGCTGTTTATAACAAAAATACACAGTTTGCAACCATAGCTAAATCCTTCTCTAGTGCCTCATGGAATCAGGCTGTATCCTAAGCATCCATAGGATTTGCTGATACAACACGAGCCTAACTTCTTTCGATAAATAACATACCAATAATGAGCTTTTCATTAATTGTGAGGTAGCGGATGATTTTTGCCGTGCTGGTTTATGCTGCCGTTAAATAAAAACCGCGATCGCATAAAACGAGTTTAGGAGCCCTAATCTAATATCGCTCAAGTGGAAAGCAATCGTCAAAATTATTTTGGCTGACTTGCATATTTATACTTGCACATTTATAAAAATAGAGGTAAAGTATGAGATATAACCTAAGACATAGTTGTATGACTATCTCAAGTTAGAGGTGCAAAGATAGTTAAATACTGGGGCTTCTACCTTTCGATGAATCAGCCCTTTTTTATTAAGTTTTCTAGGGCTTCATCTGTAGCAGAGAATTTTTTTATTTGTCATAAGAATAGTGAGCAATATCAAGTGTTCACTGTTCACTTCGCCTGTTGAAGTTGCTTATTGTGCCCCAAAGAAAAAAAATTTATCAATGAAAATAGCATTAGTGCATGATTATTTAACGCAAAGAGGTGGAGCAGAGCGGGTATTTGAGTTGCTTTGTCACTACTTCCCAAAAGCTGATATTTTTACTTC
>JAAHHL010001189.1 GCA_010672185.1 Caldora sp. SIO3E6
AATAGCTCAAGTCATCTAAAGATGACTCATATCAATCGGCTCAAACATCTTCAGTCCACTTTAAGTGGACTTGAGCTATTAGCAAGGAACTTAAGTTCCTTGTGAGGCATGAGTCTTGCGTTAAGTTTACACCAATGAGCATTTGGGCGATAATTTAAGTACACATACCTAAATATACCTATCCAAATGCTACGCCCAAACCCCTTGCGGCTGAATGTGCTTCTAAAAGTCTACAGCAAGGCTTTTGGAAAAGCTAAAGCGGTACAGAATAACCGAGAGCCGTTTTCACCCTAGCCAGAGTCTGATTAGCAACAGCTTCTGCTTGCTGTCTTCCCTCTCGCAAAACCGACTCTAGATATCCCTTCTCCTCCATCACTTCTTTATACTTCTGTTGAATTGGTTTGAGAGCCTCAACTGTTGCTTCGGTCAGTAATGGTTTAAACTGTCCCCAACCCATATCTTGACATTCTTTCGCTACTTCGTCCTTGTTTTGCCCAGATAGTAAGGTATAGAGAGTCAGCAAATTATTGCATTCTGGACGTTCAGGATTGTCAAACTCTAAACCCTTAACTGGATCAGTTTTACAACGCTTAATTTTCTTTTTAATCTCTTCGGGAGTGTCGAGCAAATTAATTCTGCTTAATTCTGAAGGGTCAGATTTAGACATTTTTTTAGTACCGTCGGTTAAACTCATCACCCTGGCTCCTTCCTTCCGAATCAGCGGTTCCGGCAACTTCAATACTGCTTTGCCTTTACTGCCGAATTGATCATTGATGCGGATGGCAATATCACGAGTTAATTCCAGGTGTTGCTTTTGGTCTTCTCCTACAGGTACTTTATCTGCATCGTAAAGTAAAATATCCGCTGCCATCAGTACTGGGTAATCCAGTAAACCGACGCTAACATTTTCTCCTTGTTTGAGAGCTTTTTCCTTAAACTGGATCATTCTCTCCAGCCAGTTGAGGGGAGTAATACAATTGAGCAGCCAAGTGAGTTCACTGTGAGCAGAGATATGGGATTGCACAAAGATAGTAGAGTATTGTAAATCAATCCCACAGGCTAAGTAGAGAGCAGCAATGGAATAGGTATTTGCAGCTAGGGTTGCTGGGTTGTGAGGTACAGTAATTGCGTGTAGATCAACTACACAGAAAAAATTATCGTATTGACTTTGAGCTTCAACCCAGTTACGGATTGCCCCTAGATAATTACCTAAGTGAAGATTCCCAGTTGGTTGAACTCCAGAGAGAACGCGCTGCTTACCCATTGATGTTGGTTAAATATTTGTGTTCAGATGAATGAGCTGCTCTAGACCTCAGCCACCGGCAACTGCTGAGATAATACTTACTTCATCGCCATCCTTGAGGAGGGTATTAGTACCATCTAAATGGCGGATATCTTCATCGTTAACATAGAAAACTAAAAAGCGATTAAGTTTTTCTCCAGTATACAACCGTCCTTTTATACCTGGACAACTGCTTTCGAGGGAGTCGAATAGTTCGGTAATATTGCTACCGGTAGATTCAACTTCTTTTTCGTTGTTGGTGAATTTTTGCAGTGGGGTAGGAATTTTAACTGTGACAGTCATAAATTTGTTGTTTGTTGTTGGTTTTTAGTTGTTGGTTGTGGTGTGTCGGTTTAGGGAGCAAGATGCTCCCACTACCTAAAGCTCAACTTGAGCCGAAAACTTGTGCTTCAAGTTATTTCAAACCAAAACTTGTTGCCATTCGAGGCGTTCAAGAGTGCGGGAACGTTCTAATGCTCGCTCAAAACTATCTAGTTTTGGTTCAATAGTTAGAGGTTCACCGATGTAGCCTTGAACTGCTTCTTGGGTTTTCAGTCCATTGCCAGTAATGTAGGCAACAGTGGTTTCATCGGGGTCAATTTTACCAGCTTCTACTAGTTTTTTGAGCACAGCAATTGTAGTACCTCCAGCGGTTTCGGTAAAGATACCCTCAGTTTCTGCCAGCAGCTTCATGCCTTCGATAATTTCTTGATCGGTTACTGATTCGATGTTACCGCCAGTTTTCTTAGCAATATCTAAAGCATAGATACCGTCAGCGGGATTGCCGATAGCAATGGATTTAGCAATGGTATTCGGCTTTACCGGAGTGACAAAATCCCTTCCTTCTTTGAAGGCTTGAGCAATGGGGGAACAACCTTCTGCTTGTGCTCCACTGAAACGAACTGCTTTATCCTCAACTAAACCAACTTTGATAAACTCTTGGAAGCCTTTGTAGATTTTACCGTACAAGGAGCCAGAAGCAAGGGGAGCAACAATGTGATCCGGTAGTTGCCAACCCAGTTGCTCAGCTACTTCAAAGCCAAGGGTTTTGGAGCCTTCTGAATAGTAGGGACGCAGATTAATGTTGACAAATCCCCAACCATAATTATTTCCTACTTCACAGCAGAGGCGGTTGACCTGGTCATAGTTGCCTCTTACTGCCATTACTGTGGGATTGTAGATTAGAGTACCCAGAACTTTACCAGCTTCTAGGTCAGCAGGGATAAAGACACAACAGTCGAGTCCAGCATGAGCTGCGATCGCGGCGGTAGAATTAGCTAAGTTTCCCGTACTAGCACAGGATACTGTGGAAAATCCCAGCTCTCTAGCTCTACTTAGGGCAACTGAGACTACTCTATCTTTAAAACTGAGGGTGGGCATATTCACCGCATCATTCTTAATGTAGAGATTTTTTAAACCAA